>JAUSDJ010000026.1 GCA_030650795.1 Actinomycetota bacterium | reverse complement strand
GACCGACAGCCGTGACATTCCCGGTCCTGCTCGACGACATGCCACCGCCACTGCTTGGCGCGTACCCAAAGGCCACCGTCATCGCAGAGAAACTCGAAGCCATTGTCGACCTCGGACGAGTCAACTCTCGGCTGAAGGACTACTTCGACCTGTGGATCCTGCTCTCGAACCTGGACACCGACGTCAGTGACGTGGCTTCCGCGATCGCAGCGACATTCACTCGACGGAACACGTCAATTCCCCCGACCACGCCGTCGGGACTGAGTCGAGAATTCGCCGAGGATCCAAGAGTCATCGCGCAGTGGCGCGCATTCATCACACGCAATCAACTCTCAGCACCCGACATAGCAGAAACCATCAGCCAACTACGCGAAGTGGTCATGCCGCTGTTCGCTAAGGCGCGCGATGGTCAGTTCTAACTTGCGCTCTGGTGTGGTGGGCGTAGTCAGATTGAATTTGGACGCCGCGAAAGTGTGCGGGGTGGGTGCAGGCTTGCGCCCCCGGGGGGAGTGCAGAAGGGGGTGCAGAAATGGTCTGTCGTGAGGGCAACTTGCAGGGCACGCAACCCAGAGATCGTGCATCGCCAGTTTCTCCCCGCTACTATTTGAAGATTCAACTAAATGAATCTTCTGCACGACCGAGGGTCCCTGAGAGATCAGGGCCCTTCGTCGTTCCGGAGGTCCGCGCTGCGATGCTGGCGTAGAGCAACGATGAAGGCTCACATGTAGTCAACGGTGTGAGCGGGCGTGGCAATTCGCAAGTCGAGCCAGAACCCGCCTGCCCCGCAATGGGCGTCAACCGGTTCGGCAGCGAGGTCCTCGCTTCAACTTCGCCTTAGCGGTCCACGTGCGTAGCTATGGCCTGTGCGGTCCGGCATCAAGATCGGTCGAGTCAGCTCACCTGGTAGCACGAAGACTTCGTCGATAGTCGCGGCACGTGCCGCGCTCGGCCAAGTGTGCGATGTGTCGCAGCGCCAAGCAAACGCAAGTGCTGGTAGAACTGGCACAAGGCCAAACTAGCCGGCGCTACGGTGGTGATCTTGAAGCCGTTAGATCATCGTGGGCCCCACGGCTATCGGATGTGGGCGCCGAATGAGCCCATGCGTGTGAACTGGCTCGCGAACCAGTTCGTAATTATCGCGGTGTGATATTCAGCGTGCGAACTGCGACTCAGACGGAACGAATTCGAAGCCCGTACCGAGCTGCCATTGTGGGTGGCGCAGAAGTCGCGAAGATTCGTTTGGACCTGCAGGTGGCATCCACATCCAAGGTGCGTCGCACGATTGAAGCCGGTCCTGAACCGATGCCACATCGGGCACCTCAAGCCGCAGGCTAAATGGCCCTTCGCCCCACTCCTCCAGAAATCCGCCTTCGATTGATTCCCGCGCAGGATGGACAAGTTCTATGACCGCGCTCTTGGGATTCGCAAATGCGAATCGGACTCGCCGAGTTCCATCCTTGGAAATGTGGTCGCTCTGTGGGCGCCATTCAAATATTGATTCGAGCGTGGAAATCCGCAAATCTAGATTTCTCATGAGCAGAGTCCGCGCCGCGATCCGGATCCCAGCTCCTGTAACTGATCCGGCCTCATCAGGCTGAATTGCAGTGGAGGGCGGCCGGACAGCCTCATATGGGATCACCTCGAGGCGCAAGCCCGCGTCGGCTGCAGGTTCATATGAGTCCTCCATGCCTTCGGTGAACCCAACCCAGATTCTGGCAATTGCCAGATTGTCATCTGGCGGGTCGTAGCGGAATTTCACGCCCGCTTCCTGCAGGCGCTGGGCGAGGCCGTCGATGTTTCGAGAGGCGACAACGGTGGCGTGATTCCGCGCCGGTCTGATGCCCTGAGCTGCAGCGATTTCCGGCAAGAAGGCGTATCCAGATGGGCGTTCGTTCCGTGCAGGTGCGTGGAATGGGACTCCGAGAATATTCAGAAAGGTCGGCGCCTCTTGTCTGGAGAGGTTCACTCTGGCATAGGTCCACTTGGCTCCCAGTGGAGGACAAGAAACTATCCAACTCTCTTTCTGCTCTGGCAGTCCCCACTCCCTGTGACACATGTCCATTGCAACGTCGTGGTCGGGAGCGACGGTGTCGCCACTCGCAAGAAGTTCGAACGCCGAAGCTTGTGTCATGGATGTCCCTGTGGCCAGTTGGCACGCCACGCATCGGGGCGTGGGCGCGGGTTCCTATCTCGAGCCTGCAAGCCAATTCCTGAAAGTGCCAATCGTACGAACTCATCGAGCAATGCTCGCCAAAGTCCACGATTTGCGCACGTAAGAACGACCACGCTCATGACACTTGAGATTACATGGGATTCACCTCTTGGGTGGGACTCTGCGCGGCTCGCGAAAGTGCGGGGGCGGGTGCAGGCTTGCACCCCAGGGAGTGCAGAAGGGGTGCAGAAATGGTCATTTGTGAGAGCACTTGCTGGGCATGCAACCCGGTGATCGTGCATCCTCAGTTTCTCCCCCGCTACGTAATTCAAGGCACAAGGCCTCCCGACCGGGGGCCTTGTCCTATTAGGTACCGGTTTCCTGACCCCTCGCGGAGGGGGTTATCGGCGGTTATTTGCGTTTATGGACGGCGCTGGCGCTTGCACTTTTGCCCGTGAGTTGGCGGCGACTTCCGTGATCCTGTGGCTGTGTCGACCATCTGGCGATGGTCCCAATTGATCAACGGTGTTGCCTTTCCGGTACCTCGCATCCATCCCAAGCTGGCAGATCAAGATGTCAACCCCAACAACAGCGGAAGCATCAACATTTGTGAGTAAATGACGAGAACCCGACAGGCACCTTGCCGGTGGTAATTTGTGCGCCCGCGACCTAGGGGAGACATCGCATGAGCTTCTGGCCCGTTCACACTCGAAGTCGAATGGTTGTGACACTCGCTGGACTCGCACTTGCAGTGGGCTCGACCTTGACCGTCTCGGTCAATCCCACATTGGCCATGACGCCAGCAAGTGCCACAACCACAAGGGCAGGTTGTCTCCCTAGCGCTCCGGGATTGGCCGTCAAGATCGGCTGGGCCCAGATCAATGCCCAGTACTACGCGATGCAACCCCACATTCAGGTAGCCAACTGCCACGGTCTCATCAAATCGGTGCGCATCATCATGAAGTCTCTGCGCGCAAACGGCACCGACATAGTTGAACGAGATTCCACGCTGCGCACCACCCACGCCGCCCAGTTCGGCGATGCGGCGATGGAGATCCACCTTACAAAATTCTTGAGAGTAGCCTTACTTGCAGATCCCGTGCCGCCATTGACGGCCAAGGTAGTCGTTGGCCTGGCGATGGATGATGTCGCGCCACCAGCGCTTGGCCTCATGGATTGCACGCAGATGTCCGATGCCACCAAGGTTGATACGAGCGCCTACTCCTTCACCGTCCGTGTTCAACCGCTGGACGGCAACCACAAAGTAATTCGTAGCGTCCGAATTGCATCTGTAGGGCCCTTCGCCTGTGGAGCTGCAGCAGGAACCGTTTAGAACTACTTAACACCGGGCCGTGATCGCCAAATAGAACCGTCCGGGAAAGCGGGCTGATCTCGAAAGACGCATTGCATTTGGCGTTCTTCCTACTGATCGTATGTTTCGGCGGCTCAAGGTTCTTCTTCGTGCCGCCAGAGGTTCCAGTTGCGCCGAGGCTTGCCGACGAATGTGGGGCCGCTGGCCTTCACACGTTGCAAGAGCTGACGGGAGACTCCTTGATAACCAATGTTCCTGCAGTTGGCGGAGCCTATGACTCAAGCAGCGACATGCACCAGGATCCTGTCGTCAACTTCGGCACTCCTGGCTGAACTCGATCCACGACTAAATCTCAGAGGCCCTTCGACGGCACCTCAAAGTCCTCAGGCGAGCAGTGGTGCATTAGCTACGCCATGTTGCGCTCGTGACTTCCGATCTGCCAAGGGTTTATGGACAATGGGCATGTTGGCGGTCGTTGCTTCGATCGTGTGGTGTGTGTGCTCAGTCAGCCTTGTCAGCCTTGGCGATGGTTGCGTGCCGCATGGAGCGAGTCTGATTTGCGCGCGTATGAGCGATACTGCGTAACGATTGCGTAACTATTACATGTGATTTGGATCGCATAGGCGGCATTCGGGGCCAGTCTGCGGACTTGGTGTACTCGTAGCGCAGCGCGCGCCACGACTATCAGTTGGGAGAATCCATGAAGACTATGAGCACGAAGAAGGGCCGAACGGCTGTAATGGCCGGAGGCCTTGGCGCGGCCGTGGTGCTGTCTCTTGTCGGCACCGCAGCAAACGCCGCCCCCACGCCCGCACCCACAAAGCAAAGCAACGCCGCGTGCCCGGCGGCGGACGGCGTTACGCCGGCCAGCATCACCATCGGAGACTTCATCCCGAAGACCGGGCCGGCGGCGGCGACGTTCATCGACGCTGACAAGGCCGTGGCGCTGCGCCTCGCGCAGGAGAACGCCAAGGGCGGCGTGTACGGCCGCAAGATCAACGTGATCGTGTACGACGACCAGGCGAACGGGCAGACTCAGACGACCATGGCCACCAAGGCGCTGCAGTCTGACCATGTCTTCGGGGTGATTATGACCACGGCCACCGACTCGGCCATGCCCACGTTCAAGGCGAACAACGTGCCGGTGACGGGCTTCAACGCACTGGCGATGGCTACCGACCGCAACGCCTTCTCCGCAACCGGCGTGCCGTCGACGCAGTACGTGAACACGGCCACGATGGAGAAGCTGAAGTCCCTCGGCGTCACCAGTGCCGCGATCGTCTCGCACAACTCCCCGAGCGCGGCCAACTCGGCCAAACTCCAGAACATTGCCGCCGGAGCCGCTGGCGTCAAGCAGGGCCTGCTCATCCTCGACGAGACGCAGGGCACGCACGACGCGACCTCGACCGCGCTGCGCATCAAGAACTCCGGCGCAGACGGCGCATACCTCACGATGTTCACCGACGGTGTGGTGTCGATCGTGCAGGCGCTCAAGCAGCAGGGCGTGAACCTCAAGGGCATCAACGGCGCTGGCATCGCCGACCCCGCGGTCATCGCCAAGTCCGGTGGGGCACTTGAGGGTGTCAACGCCCAACTCGCGGTTGTGCCGATCGGTGTGCCCGGGCACCCGGCGGTGCGCACCTACGCCAATGGCATGAAGGCGGCCGGCGCCAACCCGTACGCTTCGATCGCGCCGGTCGGGTTCGCAGGGGCCGACCTCATGATCAAGGGGCTGAAGCTGGCCGGGCCGTGCCCGACCCGGGAGAAGTTCATCAGCGCCCTGCGCAACGTCTCGAAGTATGACGCCGGCGGCCTGCTGCCTGCGCCGATCTCCTTCAAGCCGGGCCTGCTGCCTAATGGCACGCCGACGAAGTGCGCATGGTTCGTAACTGTGCAAAACGGCCAGCCGGTGCCCGACAAGGCCGCGACCTGCGGCAAGATCGTCGAAATCGCCACAGGCCAGGTGGTCGGCTGACCGATCGGCTGTGATGCGGGGCGGCGGCCATCGGCCGCCGCCCCGCATCGTCTCCCGGCGCAGACCGGGCTAGAGCTGAGTCCGGTCGCCTTCGAGGGCTTCGAGTGTCGGACCTGGTGTCCAGTCGACACGCCTTTCTTGCGCACATGAGGCCGCTCTCGAAAGGCCACCGGTGAGCTATCGAGAATCGGCGATGAAGCGCCCGCGTCTGCTGTGGGCACTGATGCGTCAGCACTCCGAATCAGTCATGGCGTGGCCAGCGGCGATCCACCGCGGCGTCCTGGTCGGACTTCTTGTAGCCCTCGGCGCGGGGTTCGGCGATTTGCCCTATGGCGCTGCAGCTGGCTTTGGTGCTCTCAGTGTTGGCCTCGTCCCGCCAGGGATCAGCCGCTCATTGCTGGTACGAATTTGCCTGGGCGTCGCAGTCTTGTCTGCTTCTGCGGGCTTCGCGGTCCAACTCGTCGCAGGTACTTGGTGGTTACTGCTGTTACTCCCGCTACTCGGCTATGTCTACGGAACTGTGGGTGGCAATGGGCTTTTGGCGTTCAACCTGACTCTTGGCCCACTGGCCACTGCGGTCGGTCTGAGCGGAATCGCGCCGATGACATTGTCACACGTCACGGTCTCGGCGCTCGCGATTCTGGCGGGGGGTCTGATCGCGACTTCGGCAGCGGTGATGACCTGGCCCCGCGAACGAATCACCGAGGTTCGCCGAGCGGTCACTGCGAGTCTGTGTTCGCTGCTTGAGTTGGTGCGCAGCGAACAGGCGTCCCCCGGGCTGCACCTTCATGGCATCGACATTGCGGCGCGAGCCATGGCTCTGGTCGATTCGGCGGGCCTGCCCCAAGATCGACGGCAGTACTTTTCGGATGTACTGGATCAGATCTACGAGACGCGAGTTGTCGTGTCCTCGTGGCTCATGAACGCGCAACCTGATCCGCTCCATCGAGGCGCTGTGGTCGTTCGGTTGGAAGCAATCACTCGATCATTCCAACACCCAGCCGAGCCCCCGCAGCAGGACACGGGCGTCGTGCCGCCTGAATTGACGGCGGCTCTTGGAGATCTCGATGCCGCCGTCACCTCCTCCCTTTCGCCAGCCTCGAAAACACGAGCTGTGCGGGTTGGCAGCGATGAGCCAACTCTGCGGAGTTGGTTCACACATTTGCCGTCGTCACTGGCAATTGGAGCGCCCGGCGCGCGTCAGGGACTTAGGATCGCGCTCGCTTTGGCGGTCGCGACAGCAATCTCGCTGTGGTTCGGCATCCCTCACGGTTACTGGATCGCGATGTCCGCGCTCATGGTGATGAAATCCGACTTTGCGAGCACACTGTCGCAGGGCCTCCTACGCGTTGCGGGTACCGTCGTCGCAGTGGTCGCTGTATCTGCGGTCTTCGCGATGATCGGTGATGTCGGCTGGGTCTACGCAGTCCTCATCATGATTGCTGCCCCTCTGGTGATGCGCTGGATGACTGTGAATTACTTCTGGGCGTCCATCGCGATGGCGACGACGATGCTGTTGCTATCTGAAGCGCAGACCCCGTCTCTTGGGCCACCGGAGGCACGACTCTTGGCCACCTTGCTGGGTTGCGGTATTGCACTGATCGTCTTCCTGGTGCTGCCGAACTGGCGCGGTAGCGAATTGGTCGCCGTACTGACCGGCGCTATCCGAGCCCAGTTCGATTGGACAACGGAGGTACTGGCGGCACTCGCGGACCCGTCACCGTTGGACAAAGTCCGTCTCAGGGAGCTCGATTTGTTCGCCCGGCGCGCTCTTTCGACAGCGGTGCCAGTCACTACGGCCGCGCTGATCGAGCCACACAGGACCAAGTGCGATCCGTTGGTCGGGACAGACCTCGTCACAACCATCGGCTGGGCGGGACTGGCCACGATGGCACTGCAACGCGTGTTGCAGGATGGCGCGGGACTGCAGCGGGACTGGTTTCGGTCGGACGAATTCAGTGCTGTCCGGGGCCAAGTCCAGGACTGCTTCAACACTGCGCTGACCAATTTGGATGCCGACGGTGAAGGCGCAGTCCTACGGGAGACCAGGACAACCGAACAAAAACTAACGATGCCGGTCTATGTTGCCAGACTCCTTGATGCCTCGTCGCAGTTGAGCATTGACTCTCAACGTCTCATTCGATCGGATTCGGGGCGCACCTACTGGTGTGGATCGTAGACAGACCCAAGGCTCTTGGAGGTACTGGTAGTGAGGATTCTTCCACCAGTTGTCTGAGAGCCGTTCGATGTTGGCGGGTGCAGCCAGAAGGCTGGGTCGTTGGGGGACGTGACGACCTCCGCCATGGCACCGGGGTTGCCGTTCGCGTCCTTACCGCCGATGAAGTCGTGTCCGAGGGAGCGGTTCATCAAGCCGAAATGTTGGAAGCAGTGATCAGAGCGCTCTCGCGACCCATCTTCATCATGTGGCCGGTGACGCCCATGAGGTTCATCACGAAGCTCTGGTTTGGTCCGCACCGACAGCCCAGGGGCGACGTTGGGGTCTGCTGCATGAGTTGGGGACAAAGGGACTGCCCCCGCTTGGTTGCCTCGCTGACCTGCATGCGCGGATTCGATCATCGCTTGATGGGGTGCGTCTTGCCGGGCACGTAATTTCCTGTCACTATCAGTGACATGGAATTGGGCGGGCCGCGAGGTTACAGGATGGAATCGAGAGCACAGACGGCGCTGGAGACCGGCGAACGGATTCTCGATGCCGCAACGGAGCTCTTCTGGGAGGGTCCGTCCGATCAGTTATCGATGGATGAGGTTGCTCGCCGGGCTGGTATATCCGTGCGGACAGTGATCCGCAGGTTCGGTGGCAAGCAGGGTCTACTGGCGGCGGCCGCAGATCGTGAGATACAGCGCGAGCGCCATGAGCGTGGACGAGCCCCGGTGGGGGATGTCGTAACTGCGGTTGAGGTGTTGGTCGATCACTATGAGGCATCTGGGGACCAAGTGTTGAAGATGCTCGCCGAGGAGCAGCGGCTTCCTGCACTGCGCAGCATCGTCGACATGGGCCGCGAGCTGCACCGAGATTGGTGCGCACGCGTGTTCGCGCAGGGGTTGACGGGACTGACGGGCGTTGAGCGCCAGCGCCGGTTGGCGCAGTTGGTGGCGGTCTGCGACGTCTACATGTGGAAATTGCTGCGTCGCGACGCTGGCCTCAGCCGCCGTCAAACCGAACTCGCGCTCGTAGAACTGATCAATCCACTCGTGGAGGGGCATTCATGATTCGTGTTATGGCTTACACCTCACCCGCTCGCGGGCACCTGTTCCCACTGACCCCAATCCTGGACGAGTTACGTCGACGCGGACACGACATCAGCGTTCGAACTCTGGCCTCCCAGGTGCCTCTCATGCACAGCCGCGGTTTCGCGGCCGCCCCGATCAGTGCGCACGTGGAGGCCGTTGAGTTGGAGGACTGGCGTGCGGGAGGTTCACAAAAGGCATTGGCGGCGGCGGTACGCGCCTTCTGCGCCCGAGCGGAGTTCGATGCGGACGATCTTCGCCAAGCCATTCGCGACGAGCAGCCTGATGCTGTTCTGGTCGACATAAACGCCTGGGGCGCACTGGCCGCTGCCGAGCAGTGGGGCGGCCCGTGGGCTGCCTTCTGCCCCTATCCGCTGGCGCTGCGCTCGGATCAGGTGCCACCGTTCGGTCCCGGACTGCCACCCGCTGAGGGACTTCTGGGCCGGACTCGCGACCGGCTGCTGCGACCTGTGGTCCTGGGCGCGATTGAGAGGCAGATGGTCCCGTCGATGAACGGCGTGCGCCAAGCATTGGGACTGCCTCCGCTCAGACATGCTGACGATCTGTTCCACCGGCCCCCGTTGTTGGTCTACCTGACATCGGAGCCGTTCGAGTACCACCGCGTCGACTGGCCAGACAACATCGTCATGGTCGGGCCGTGCGACTGGGAACCCCCGAGCGAGCCGCCGTCCTGGCTCGCTGAGATCGAACAGCCTCTCGTCCTGGTCACCACGTCCTCGGAGTTCCAGGATGACGGGCGGCTGGTCAAAGTCGCGCTTGAGGCCCTCGCCGACCTACCTGTGCATGTGGTCGCGACCATTCCCTCGGGCGATCCCGCGGATTACGCGGTCCCAGCCAACGCCCATGTTGAGCGCTTCCTGGCACATGGCCCGCTGCTGGACAGGGCGGTCTGCGCGGTAACCCACGGAGGCATGGGTGCCACCCAGAAGGCTCTCGCACGCGGAGTGCCCGTCTGCGCCGTTCCCTTTGGTCGTGACCAACTCGAAGTCGCACGACGCATCGAGGTCGCCGCCGCGGGAACGCGACTCACTGCACGCCGCCTGACCGCTGCGCGACTGCGCGCAAAGGTCATGCAAGCCATGACCATGACCCAGGGCGCCGCCCGAGTTGCCGCAGGATTCAAGGCTGCAGGTGGTCCGTCGGCTGCTGCAAATGCCATCGAGGCCCGACTATTCAATCCGCCGCCATCCGCCGATTCGCAGGCGGAGACGCGTAACGCCTCCTAGCAAGACTCTGGTGATGCACGTTCGGAACTTCGTGGCTGTGCCTCGGGAGTTCAGTGATGAGTTGGGCGCTGCTGCATCCTCGTCTATCAACAGTGTTTGGTCTCCTGCCCCGCAATTACCTCGACTCCGCAGGTGACATCACTCAGATGCTTGAGGCTCTTACCCGTACTTAACGTGCGCTTGGTTCGAATCGTCGACAGCGTTACCTACGTTCGTGAGTACCAACGGGGCAAAAGGAAGGACCAAGCGCATGAACCGCAAGAATCTCGCCGTTACAGGAGCAATCGCAGCCGGGGCAATGATCGCGGTCGCGATGATTCCGATCGTCAGCTTCGCCTCAACTCGCTCGAGCGACCCTCAGGGGCAGGAATCGAACAGTGCTCAATTCGACGTCGAGCACACGTCCGCGCCCACACCAGCGCCCTCAAGAACCCCGACGACTGGGACAGATACGTCGCGTGAGGAATCAGGCGAGAACGAACCCTCAGGTGAGGACGACCAATCTGACGCGATCGAGACTGACGAAGGCCAGTCCGGCGATCATGTCGGCGGCTCGAATGATCACGTGGATCACGAGGATCAAGGAACTGACGCATCAGATTCAAACGACGACTAGCGGCCAGAGGCAAGGGCAAACCCATTTCTCTGCCGTTTCTGCACCACGGCATGCACATCAAATGGCACTTCAACCACCAGCCAGCCAGCACACGCTCGATCCTCTAGGCAATGACTTCGCGAATGACAACGGTTGATTCGCAGCCAGTATGCGTCGGCACCTGACTCCGTTGTGTTCGTTGTGCGGTCCGCTTGCATTGTGCATGTCAACGAGCGGCAGATGCGATTCTTTTGATGCACACAGGACGTACTGGTAGGGCGGCTTGTTGATTACAACATTCAGAACGTTCCAGAAAGTTGAAGCGAGTTGATCGCAATGCTCAAGTTCATGTGTGGCATGTCATCGTGTTCGGCATGCAGCATGTATCCCGGCTGCAAGCGACCCCTGTTTGGGGGACGCACATCGGCATCAACGTCAGAGAATCCGAAGTTGAGCAGAACGCTGAAATCAACGTGGCGCTCGCCGCGAACGTCGCTCGCCTTGAATCGCAGTCCTTGCCCAGGATCAGGACGGCTTCAACTCGTCTCTCGAGTCCCGGCTGACCAAGTTCAAGGACGCAGTCCAAGTCGCATGACATCCTTGAAAGTGTGCAGGTGGGTGCTTATCCCGTTTCATGGTGCAAGTGCGGCGTATGTTTCTCAGAACATTCTCAAGATGCTGAGAGTCCCGACTCCACCTCGTTTTCGAGCAGAATCCACTGGGCCCGGTTCTATGCCTCGCTCGGGAAGTCTCCAGCGGTCGCTCGCAAGGTGCGCAGGAGACCGTAGAGATGTTCCATCTCCGCCTCGTCGAGTCCAGTGACTCCGAACGACAGAGCAATCAGGCTCTTCGTGGCTCGCTGAGTGACTTTCTTGCCCTTGGGAGTCAGGGCCGCAAGGACTCTTCGTCGATCGACATTGTCCGGCACGCGGCGCACGAGCCCTTGGACTTCGAGACGGTCGATGGCGTTGGTGACGGAAGTTGGATGGACCATCAGACGCTCGCCGATCTTGTTCAGTGGAAGGAAGCCGCTGCGACTAAAGGTGAGCAGCACGAGCACCTCATATCGGGCAAACGTAATCCCGTGGGGCTTCAGCGCGTTGTCGAGCGCACCGAGTAGGAGTTGTTGCACACGCATGATGGATGTGACCACCATCATCGCGGAGGGCTCCCCGAAATGCTCCTGCCAATGTTCGCCAGCACGGTCGATTGGATCGAATGGCAAGTGCGGAACAGTCACGTTCCGAGGCTAACAGGAGCATCGAGGCGTTGAATGGTGCTCACGCAGGGGTCCAGCCCTTGAGGAGATGACGTGCCATCACTATGCGTTGGATCTGATTGGTGCCTTCGTAGATCTGCGTGATCTTCGCATCCCGCATCATGCGCTCGGCTGGATAATCCTGAACATACCCCGATCCGCCGAGGAGTTGAACGGCATCAGTGGTCACCTTCATTGCGACATCGGAGGCGAAGCACTTGGCGGCAGCCCCGAAGAAGGACAGGTCCTGATCCCCGCGTTCGGATTTTGCAGCCGCGACGTATACGAGTTGCCGAGCGGCCTCCAACTGCATCGCCATGTCGGCGAGCATGAACTGCACTCCCTGGAATTCGGCGAGATGCTTGCCGAACTGCTGGCGTTGTTTGACGTAGTCAAGTGCCAGATCAAGAGCCCCCTGGGCGATCCCGACCGCCTGGGCGCCGATCGTGACGCGGGTGTGGTCGAGCGTGCCCAAGGCGATCTTGAGCCCTTCGCCACGACGACCGACAATACGATTGCCGGGCAGCCGGACCTTGTTGAAGAAGAGCTCTCGCGTGGGGGAGCCCTTGATGCCCATCTTTCGCTCCTTGCCACCGAACGTGAAGCCTTCGTCGGTCTTCTCCACGACGAAGGCGGACACGGTGCCCCCGCGTTTTGCATCGGGGTCGGTGACAGCGAAGACCGTGTAGTACTCGGCCTCACCGGCATTGGTGATCCACGATTTCTGACCGTTGAGAATCCAGTCGTCGCCGTCAGGAGTGGCACTGCAGGTCATCGATGCGATGTCCGATCCCGCCTCCCTCTCGGACAGTCCGTACGCGAACATGGCTTCACCGCTTGCGATGGGCGGCAGATACCTGGCCTTCACGTCATCGCTGGCTGCAAGGATCAGGGGCAGCGTTCCGAGCTTGTTGACGGCGGGAATGAGTGAGGTGGATGCGCAGGCGCGAGCGACCTCCTCGATGACAATGCACGTGGCGAGCGCATCAGCGCCAACGCCGCCATATTGCTCGGGGATGTGTGGGGCGTGAAAGTCAGATGCGCGAAGCGCGTCGTAGGACGCCTGCGGGAAGGTGCTGGTCTCATCGGCTTCCTCAGCATGCGGTGCGATTTGAGACGCAGCGAGGTCGCGAATCGCCGCCCTGATCATCTGGTGATCCTCCGAGAGTTGGCCGAATGCGAATTCGGCATTGCCTGTCATCTGTGCAGTCCCCTTTGCCTTGGTGGTCAGACGCTGCGGCGGTATTTACCGCCGACTTCGAAGAATGCCTCGCTGATCTGACCGAGTGAGCAGTAGCGAACAGCATCCATCAGGCCGTCGAAGACATTCCCGCCCTCGGTGGCCGCGGCCTTGAGCCGGGTCAGGGCAGCCTGCGCATCGTCGCGGTGGCGATCGTGGAACTCGGCCAGACGACGCAGCTGCGACTGCTTCTCCTCGTCCGTCCCCCGTGCCAACTCGATGATCGACTGCTCCTGGCCGATGTTGTCATTGAGAAAGGTGTTGACGCCGATGATGGGCAGCGAGCCGTCGTGCTTGCGATGCTCATAGAGCATCGACTCGTCCTGAATCCGGCCACGCTGATAGCCGGTCTCCATCGCGCCGAGCACGCCACCACGCTCCGATATGCGTTCGAACTCCACCAGGACCGCTTCCTCGACCAACTCGGTGAGTTCCTCCACGATGTACGCGCCCTGGAGCGGGTTCTCGTTCATCGACAGGCCCCACTCCTTGTCGATGATCATCTGGATTGCCAGCGCGCGACGAACCGACTGTGCTGACGGAGTGGTGATCGCCTCGTCGTAAGCGTTGGTGTGCAGTGAGTTGGCGTTGTCATTGAGCGCGCACAGCGCTTGCAGAGTCGTGCGGATGTCGTTGAAGTCCATTTCCTGCGCGTGCAACGACCGCCCTGAGGTCTGCACGTGGTATTTGAGTTTCTGGGCCAAGTCGTTGGCCCCGTACCGATCGCGCATCGCGATGGCCCAGATCCGCCGGGCCACGCGCCCGAGGACGGTGTACTCCGCGTCCATCCCGTTGGAGAAGAAGAACGAAAGGCTAGGGGCGAAGTCGTCGATGGCCATGCCGCGCGCGAGGTAGGACTCCACGTAGGTGAAACCATTGGCCAGGGTGAAAGCAAGCTGGCTCAAGGGGTTCGCGCCGGCCTCGGCGATGTGGTATCCGCTAATGGACACCGAGTAGAAGTTGCGGACCTGGTGATCGATGAACCATTGCTGGATATCCGCCATGCAGCGCAGGGAGAATTCGGTGGAGAAGATGCACGTGTTTTGACCCTGGTCTTCCTTGAGGATGTCCGCCTGCACGGTGCCACGCGCTGTCGACAGGGCAGTATCCCGCAACGCCGCGGCCTCGTCCGCGTCGGGCTCGCGTCCGTTGCTGTCGCGAAAAGAGTCGAGCTGCTGGTCGATCACGGCATTGAGGTACATCGCCAGGATCGTGGGCGCAGGCCCGTTGATGGTCATCGACACTGATGTGGAAGGCGAGCACAGATCGAACCCCGCATAGAGTTCCTTGATGTCATCGAGGGTGGCCACCGATACGCCGGATGTGCCGACCTTGCCGTAGACATCCGGCGCCGATCCCGGGTTGCATCCGTACAAGGTCACCGAGTCGAACGCTGTCGACAGACGTGTGGCGGGCTGCCCGGCACTGAGCAGGTGGAACCGGCGGTTCGTTCGGGCCGGATCGCCCTCCCCAGCGAACATCCGGGTCGGAGTCTCTTCGGTGCGCTTGAATGGGAAGACGCCCGCCGTATACGGGAAGTAGCCGGGCAGGTTCTCGGCGCGCAGGAAGCCGACCAGCTCGCCATGGTCTGTCAGGCGCGGCAGTGCCACCCGTCGAATCGATGATCCGGACGGTGTCGTACGCGTGAGCTCGGTTTGGATCTCTCGACCGCGCACCACGTAGGTCAGGTCGTTACCCGCGTAGCTCTCCTGGATAGCTGGCCAGGATTCCAGCAGCGTGCGAACCTCAGGAGCCAACTCACGCGCGAGGCCATCGCGCAGATTGTCCACTGCCTGGACAGCGCTGGCCTGCCCAGCGCTGTCCAGCATGGCTGAGGTGGTGTCGAGCTGTTGAAGCTGTCGCGCAAGCTCGGCCTGTCGAGCTGTCTGCTTGTGGTAGCCCCGGACCGTCCCGGCGATCTCAGCCAGATAGTGCTCGCGACCTGGCGGCAGCACTGCGGCAAGCCGAGTCGACGTGTGCCCCTCGACAACAGGCAGCACACCATCGAACCGCTCAAGTCCCTTCTCTGCCAGCGAGGACTTCAGGCAGTGGTACAGAGAAGACACTCCATCATCATTGAAGCGCGCCGCGCTCGTGCCGAATACCGGCATCTGCTCCCAAGCGGTGCCGAAGGCGCCCCTGTTGCGGATCAACTGCCGGGCGACATCGCGGCGTGCATCTTCGGCCCCTCTACGCTCGTACTTGTTCACTGCGACGACGTCCGCATAATCGAGCATGTCGATCTTCTCCAGCTGCGATGCGGCCCCATATTCCGGCGTCATGACGTACAGGCTGACATCGACGTGGGGGACGATGGATGCGTCTCCTTGACCGATTCCGGGGGTCTCAACGACTACCAGGTCGAACCCAGCCGCCTTGCACGCGGCAATGATGTCGTCAAGTGCCTCGGGCACCTGACGTCCGGCCTGACGAGTGGCGAGCGAGCGGAAGAAGACAACGCTGGGATCGATGCTGTTCATACGGATGCGGTCGCCGAGTAACGCGCCGCCGCCTCGCTGCCGCGTCGGGTCGATGGCGAGCACGGCTATGCGCAGTTTGTCCTGGCTGTCTCGGCGCAGGCGACGGACGAGCTCGTCGGTAAGTGACGACTTGCCGGACCCACCCGTGCCAGTGATGCCCAGAACGGGAATTGATGTCTGGTCCGCCGCTGCCCGGACCGCCTGGGCAAGCTCGGGGTCGGCGCTGGCCTGGAGGACAGTGATGGCACGGCCGAGTGCGGCGGCGGAGCCTGAGATCACAGAGTCGACGTCCACCTGGCTGGTGCTGAGGTTGGTGTCACACTCGGCGATGAGTTGGTTGATCATGCCCGGCAGGCCAAGCCGTTGACCGTCCTGAGGGCTGAAGATGCGAACGCCGACCTCGGCCAGCAAATCGATTTCCGAAGGAACGATGACCCCGCCCCCGCCGCCGTAGACCTTGACATGCGCAGCGCCCATCTGGCGTAGGCGCTCAACTAGATAGTTGAAGTACTCGATGTGCCCGCCCTGGTAGGACGAAATCGCCACCCCCTGCGCGTCCTCCTGCACAACAGCCGTAACGACCTCGTCCACCGATCGGTCATGACCGAGATGGACAACCTCGGCACCTTGTGCTTGGAGGAGTCGCCGCATGATGTTGATCGCCGCATCATGACCATCAAACAAACTTCCAGCGGTCACGAACCGCACAGGGTTGACAGGCACGTGCATGAAGGCCCCCCTTCACGTCGTCTGTGATGAGTGCAGAAACCGGGGTCTATTGGCGCCAGCTTCGGCGGACCATAAAATACTAGGATATCCAAGGGAAAATAACTAGAGTCCATGAAATCGGGAGAATCCAGTCTCCCTATCTCACAAAATCGCAAAACATGGGCTCTATTATTCTTTGGACGTTGTACTATTTCGACATCTCAGGAGTGCCTAGCGTCCATGAGACGTTGCGGAGGCCAGATTCATCCCAAGGGTCTGTTGCCATTTCGAATGGCGGGGGACACGTGAGTTTGTGGGCAATGGGGACTGACCTGAGCTCGATTGCCTTGCAGAGTCGAGGCTCTAGATGTCTCTGACCCAAGTTGGCCGAAAGTGTGCGAAGGGGGTGCAGAAATGGTCGTTTGTGAGGATAACTCGCAGGGCATGCAACCCAACGATCGTGCACCCTCAGTTTCTCCCCGCTACCAACGTGAATGTTCAACTCGTTGAGCGTTCAGTACGGCAGAGGGTCCCTGAGAGAGCAGGGGCCCTCAGTCGTATCGGAGGGCCGCGTACAACTGCGAATCTACCCGATGAGGTAGTTGGCGAACATGATGCTGCTTCAGACGACTCACCTAGTAAGGTACGGCTTACCTAAAGTCGAGACTGGATAGCCGCTATGCAACTCGGAAGATATGGCGTGCATCACACAGGCGTCCTGTGCAGTCGCCGCTCAACGGCCTGTCGCGGCCAGTAGCGCACCGCCTAGTCCATGCTTCAAGTCCTCATTCCCAAGCGCTGAGCGGTTGGGATCGTCGCAAGTAGCGGAGTCCGATGCAGGCTGCACTCGCGGCAAATGCGATGCGGCTGGAAGGCGACCTAACCAATACCGTGGTGCCCGGGAACCCCCCCCCCCGGGGCACCACGGTATTTCGGCCTGGTACTTACGCTTGGCGCGGGAAGTTATACACGCGACGGGCATTGCCCTCGGCGATGAGGCGAGCCTCGTCGTCAGGAACATTCGCCAGCGACTCCTCGAGCATCTTGCGCGTGTGCGGCCAGTTGCAGTCGGAGTGGGGGTAGTCGGACTCGAACATGATGTTCTCCACGCCGACGCGGTGGCGCGCCTCAAGGCCCGCATCGTCTGCGATGAACGGTGCGTACATGTTGCTGTACCAGCGATCCGACGGCTTCACGTCTTGGTTCACATCGTTATACGAGCGGTGCCGCTCCCAGACATAGTCGGCTCTTTCGAGGACGTAGGGAACCCAGCCGATGCCGCTCTCGGAGAGCACGAACTTGACGCCCGGGTAGTTGTCGAAGATGGGCGACCAGATGAGCTCGGTGGCCGCGTAGGCCGAATTGAAGCCGAACGAGGTGATGGTCACGGGGAACTTCGTCGACAGGCCCTCGTCGGAAATGCCCAGGGGGAAGCCGCCGGAGCCGAAGTGCACCGAGAGTGGCAGATCCCGATCCTGGACGGCCTGCAGGAGCGGGTTCCAGTGGTCGGAGTGCCACGAGGGCAGACCGATGCCCAGACGATGTGGTGCCTCGAGGTAGGCGATGCTCTTGGTGCCCTTGTCGGCTGTGCGATGGATCTCGGCCACCTGGCGCTCCATCGAATCCCAGTACGGCAGGATCGTGAGGGGAATCAGTCGATCCGGGTAGGCCGGGCACCACTCATCCAGGATGAAGTCGTTGTACGCCTGCACGCAGACGTAGGCGAGGTCCTTGTCCTTGAGTGTGGAGAACCCGCTGCCGGCGAATCCGGGCATGTTCGGGAAGTTCAGCTCTGCCCAGACTCCTTCGATGTCCATGTCCTTGATGCGCTCGTGAACGTCATGGCATCCGTCACGCATCTCGTCGTAGCTCGTCGGGTCCATGCCGAAGGCCTCGCGCGGCTTGCCCGCGACCGCGTTCAGCGCGAAGTTGCCGTGGGGCTCACCATCGATCTCCCAGTGGTCGCCGTTGACCTTGTCGAAGACGAGCTTCGGGCCGACGTCCTTGTACTTTGCTGGCAGGCGGTCCTGCCAGACGCTGGGGTGCTCGATGACATGGTCATCGACGCTGATGATCTGTGCATCCTTGGGAAGCATGGGCTGGTCCTCCTAGCCGAGAGGGTGTCGATGGGCGCGATGTCAGTAAGTTGGCAATACGAATCTGGGCGCAGCGTACGAGTGCACCTTGTACGTCGAGTAGGGACCAAAGTCCCTAGACAGTTTCATCAGAAGTCCGGACAGACACCGATGCAGTCGCGGATCGAAAGCTGTGGACTGAGTTTGTCGAATCATCAACGCCCCCCTGTTCTCGGCGTACCGTTTGCTGTCGACCTTGGCTCCGAACCAGTTTCGATTCGAATTAACCCAATCAATGTAGTGGACCATGCGCAATACCGTTTGGGAGCAGTTGATCTCTTGAACGTCATCCATTCTGGCAGGTCGATCATCCGTTGACTGGCAGGCGCTAAGGAATGATGTTCGACAACTGGACACCCGTCAGGCGATGTGTTCTGAAACCATGGGTCCCCTCTTGCAACGCAGACCAAGTTCAGATAAGGGACTGCCCCCGCTTTAGTTGCCTGGCTCGATTGAGGGTTCGGGGCGCGATTGCGGTCTGCGTGTAGATGGTCTCAAACTCGATCGGGGTGAACTTGCCGAGGCCCCCCGTTGGCATGAAGAAGGGTCACGAGAAATCATTGGCCCTTCGTCGTTGGGGGAGGGCGAGCAAGCTCGTTCGGCGCATTGTCGGGATACATCCTGCCCAATCAAAAGTGCCGAGGGTTCGGTACCTCGCAAGTTGGCATGAATAAGCCGCGCGAGCGACGCAGCGAGTGTCAATCAGCTGCGGCAATCCCCACCAATGGAATTTTCTAGAGGTGCTGCATTTTCGCAAGGCGAGGCTGCCTGGCCGATGGAGCGGCTGACATCGAGCCCGAGGGGGTTGAGGTCCCGCGTCTCAGGTTGAGGCGCCCAGCCGTTTCCAGTGTTCACGTAGTTCCATGTGGGACCGTGAAGCACGATTGAAGCCAGGGCGGTCAGGAGTCTGTCCACATGCTCGGAGGTGGTGCCCGCGCCCAGGCTTACGCGTACAGCGGTGCCCGAGGGCGAGAACCGCGCTAGCAACGGATGCGCACAGAAACGTCCATCTCGAACGCCGATGCCGAATTCCGCGGCGAGGATCGTGGCCAGTTTGCTGCTGTCCCAGTCGCGGATCACGAATGAGGTAACTGCCATGCGATCAGGCGCGTCATCCCAGATGCGGAGTGTTGTCAGGCCGGGAATCTGGGCAAGACCTTCGTCGAGCCGGGCAAGTAGTTCTTGCTCGTGACGTTGCTGGGCACCGGGGGGGAGCGCCGCGAGGGACGAGCAAGCGTGGGCTAGCGCGATGGCGCCGAGGATATTGGGGGTGCCTGCTTCATGGCGTGCAGGCGCGGGAGCCCATCGCACTGAGTTGCTCGTTACTTCATTGACTGCACCACCACCGGCCAAGTGCGGTGGCGCGGCATTGAGCCAATCCGCGCGGCCGATAAGAGCCCCAGCGCCAAATGGGGCGTACATCTTGTGGCCGGAGAATGCGATGTAGTCCACACCCAGTGCCGAGATGTCGATGCGGCGATGGGGAGCCAGCTGCGCGGCGTCCACTGCGATTCTGGCGCCATGTCTGTGCGCGATGGCGACGAGGTCGGACAGAGGCAGAGCCTCGCCCGTGACATTCGATGCGCCGGTGATCGCAAGGAGGGACGCGGGCGTGCGTGCAAGTTCGGTCTCTAGCGCCGTC
Organism: Actinomycetota bacterium; assembly: GCA_030650795.1. Taxonomy (NCBI): domain Bacteria; kingdom Bacillati; phylum Actinomycetota; species Actinomycetota bacterium. Next base: position 234,676 of record JAUSDJ010000026.1, on the reverse strand, counting down.
AAGGTTTCCGCGACCGTTGTCTGAGTCTGCACGGTGCGCGGTTGATGTGCCCTCCACGGCAGCAGATTCGCGTGATGCTCGATATCCAGGTGGACAACTGATCCACCATCGGGAATGCAGGAAGCCAGGAGATTCAACGCGTCAGTGGTGTTGCGCACGATTACCGTGACATCCTCGCTGCGAGCGCCAACGAAGGAAGCAATGGTCTGCCTTGCAGATTCGTAGAGATCAGTGCTGACCTGGGATGCGAAACCGGCTCCTCGATGCACATTCGAGTAGTAGGGAATGACAGCGTTGACGCGGTCAACAACGCTTGACAGAGCCGGCGCACTGGCTGCGACATCCAGCCCGGCATAGGTGATGGAGCCACCTTGAACGAGTGGCGCCTCAAGATCTGCTCCGGCTACTGGCAGCAATGCCGCAATATCAAAGCGAGCGGGGTCGGTGAGGTGGGCTGCTGAGGGATTCAGTGACGACATGGCGATCCTTAGGTCCTTGGACCCGACAGGTGCATCGTGCCCGCGTTTGTCGCTGCGCGTGTGCGACAGCAACCGGGTCCTCACCCAGGGCACCCCACCGCGGTGGAGGGTTGCCGGCCGACAAACTGGGGTTTTGCATCGGCACTCGTGACCTAAGGAAAATAGTAGGACATCTTTGAGCGCATTGCTAGCCCAGCCACCCGACTGGGCCAAGATCAGACAAGCGCGTCAGTGTTCCGCGGATTTGGCATGTGGCCAATAGGCGGGAAAGCGGTGGAGACCAGTGGGATGAGTGCGAATGCTCATACCTCGTGAACGGGGTGTGCGTGTTCGGTGCCGCGCATATAGCCGCGGTCACTTTCTAGCTTTGGCCTTTTTCGGTGGCAGTGCGCTGACTTCCAGCATCGCGCGTTCAACCCATGATGCGGTTGCTGACAGGGTCGAAGCCCAGTCGGTGGGAAGCGCGATGTATCCGCCCATCGGGCGCTCCACTGGGCCGTATGGGCCGGTGCCTTCAATAGCTGTGAGTTCGTCTCGACTTGACAGGTCGAGGAGCTTGACGCCGAGGCTGTCGCCAAACAGGCCGGCGAACATGTTGCCGTTGACGAATGCGCCGAGATTTCCGAACATCGCCTTGACTTCAACACCTGGTGCAGCAGGGATCAGCGCGCGGAACTGGGCCTTCGCCTCGTCGCTTGGCTTGGGAATCTGCATGATTCACCTTCTCCCAGTTGTGCTGGTCTGTCGACAAGACTCGACGTGTGCGTCCAGTGAAATGGCGGTGGCGTCAGCAGTGCAGGTGCGGCATCGTCGCCATGCGCATGGCGAGTTCGTCTGCGTCGGAGTTCGCGGTGTTCCCTCCAACGACGTAGGTTTCGCCGTCTTTGAGGCAGCGGAACTGCAGGCGTGCCTTCTTCAGGAACTTTGCGGCGAGGGACGCGCCGGAGGATTCAGGTGACTTCGACTTCCAGTGAGGCACTATGCGCTCATCGATGAGTCGCAGGGTGCGTGGGGCCTCCGCGGCGTTGTAGCCATCGGGGAGGAAATGCGGGTCGTCCATGAGGTCGATGCCGGCCAGATCTGGGCCGGCTAGGCAGGCGCCGGCTGAATAGCCGCCGTAGGCCAGATCCTGGTCATCTCGCACCTGTCGCAGGGCGTTGTCGAATCCGGCCTGCGCCGTGGCTCGGGCGAGCACGAAGGTGTTGCCGCCAGCCACCCAGACAAGCTGTGACTGAGCGAGCGCGTCGGCGAGATTACCCGGATCGCCGAAATGCTCTCGGAGATCGAGTTCCCGGCATGAGTACCCCAGCGCTGCCAGTCCGGCTGCTTCGACATCGAAGACTTCCTGGCGCTGGGCGCTGGATCCGTCGAGAGCATTGAGCACAACCAGAGCCCGGGCGTTGTCCGAGGTCGCCGCCAGTACCTTGCGGTCGTCCGCAAGTCCACTGGAACTGAGATACAGCGTCGAGGTCATGCTGCGATGGTAGGTCGCATACGTCGTTCGCGTCGAGGAATCCGCGGCGTGCAAGCAGTTCCTTGAACGTAAGCCAGCACACAGAACTCATGCGGCACCCGCTCCTACCTTGAGGCAAGCGTCGAGATGCGGCGCGTATGCGAAAGGAATGCAGATGGCTACATCGGTGGCAAGCAAGACACAGAACCGGACCTCGACAGAGGCGATCACGCGAGGCGCCATCGGTGGCCTTGCTGGTGGCGTCGTCGGCGGGATGGTCTTCGGGATGATGATGCAGATGATGTCGTTCATGCCCAATATCGCCATGCTCGTCGGCAGCGACTCGGTACTAGTCGGCTGGGCGGCGCACCTGGCGATCTCCATGGCCCTGGGTGTTGCCTTCGGACTGATCGTCGCGCAGATCCGCGCCGGCTACGCAGGCTTCGCGGCCATGGGCGTCATGTATGGCGTCATGTGGTGGGTGCTGGGAGCGCTGCTACTCATGCCCGCAAAGCTGGGGATGCCCACGTTCCAGTTCGACACCATGGCCTGGCAGTCCCTCATGGGCCACATGATCTTCGGAGCCATCCTTGGCCTGATCACCGCGGCCGCGGTGAAGCAGGGCGCTGCATCACGTGCCGCACAGTGATGACGCTTGTGGGGCCTGCACTCAGGCCCCACACCTCACCGTCCTGGTCGCCGAGCACTGTGCTGCGTGCGAGCGCACGCCTCAGGTGCTGGCCGTGATTGCCGCACTGGTGCCGGGGCTCACCGTCACAGTCATCGATGTGGACCAGGAGCCAGTACCGGCAGGGATTACCCTGATCGGAACACCCACCTACCTGGTCGAGGGGCGGGTGGTCTCGCTGGGGAATCCCGAACCGCGGCGCATCGCGGACCTGCTGAAGGGGCTGGATGCGAATGGGCACTGACGCTCATGATCTGGGAGCAGCCGGTTGGATGCTGCCAGACAAGGTCTGGCGACTGACCGAGGTCGACATCTTCCAGGACCTAGGCGCGGCCGAGGTCGAGGGCATCGCCATGTCGGCGCAGATGAAGGAAGTGGCTGCAGGATCACTACTCATCTCACCCAATCACACCAATGAAGTGTTATTCATCCTCAAGACGGGGCGAGTGCGCTTGTACCGACTAGCCGCCGACGGACGCAGCCTGACCACGGCCATCATCGAGCCAGGACAGATCTTCGGGGAGATGCTTCCCATGGCCCAGCAGTTGGACGACACCTATGCAGAGGCGCTGGAACCCAGTGTTGTCTGCATCATGAGTCGCAGTGACGTCAATGGGCTCCTCCTTGCCGACCCCCGGGTGGCCGCTCGCGTCGCCGAGGTACTCGGCGCGCGAGTACTGGACCTCGAGCGGCGCCTGGGTGACACCGTGCTCATGTCGGTCCCGGCTCGGATCGCATCGACGTTGGCGACCCTGGCACGAATCGATGGCGGCGAGGTGCGTCTTACTCACGAGCAGTTGGCCGATCTCGTGGGCACGACGCGCGAAACCACCACCAAGGTGCTCGGCGACCTGCGCCAACGCGAGCTTGTGCGACTGCGTCGGGGCCGGATCCAGATCGTGGACGTTCGCCTGCTGATCCAGCTGTCACGCGATGAGGAGCTTGCGCCGACCACAGGTCGAGCACGCGCCGGGCGCTAGCCCTGTGCCGGGACCGCCCATGCGCGTTCCGTGGAATATTGCTGAATGTTGCGGGGTTCCCGTTCTACGACCCGAAGTGAATGGAGCCCGCATGAGCGCATCAGGCTTGACCAGGTACAGCACGCAATGGTGCGGCTACTGCCAACGCCTCAAGGCGCAGTTGGCACGAGCCGGCGTCACCTTCACTGAAGTCGACATTGAGGCCGATGCCGCGGCCGCCGCTCTTGTCGAAGGGGTCAATGGCGGCAATCGCACCGTGCCCACAGTGGTCTTCCCCGATGGCACCGCGATGACGAACCCGCCGGCGGCCATGGTCGTGGAGCGGCTGGCCGCGACCGCCTGAGTCAGCAACTGTCCCAGCCGTCAACGACCCGGACCAAGCAAGGAGGCGACGATGCGTGTCACCCTGATGTACTTCAAGGACTGCCCGAACTGGCTCGTGGCGGCGAACAATCTCCAGCAAGCCCTGAATGTCGACCAACTGGCCGGCAGCGCGATCGACATTGTTGAAGTGACCACGCAGGAGCAGGCCGACGAATTGGGGTTCGCGGGCAGCCCGACTATCTTTGTCGACGACCGCGACCTGTTTGCCGACCAGGCAGGCGCACCTGGACTCGCGTGCCGGTTGTATTCGACTGGCACTGGTTTTGCCGGGGCGCCGACAGTCGAGCAGATCACCGCAGCCCTGGCGCGAGTGGGCTAGCCGCAGCACACGCCCCGCCGAAGTCGCGTCAGCGCAATAGCGCGCGGCGGAATCTGAGCAATGCGGTGAGGGCTCGCCGTGTCCAGGGGCGCTCGAGCTGCGCCTTGGTCGCGTCGATGGCTGCATTCCATGCTCCGTCGGCGTAGGTCGGGTATGGGTGCATGGTGCCGGCGATGTCGCGCGTGCGCAGGCCCTTGCGCACTGCCAGGGTGAGTTCGCCCAGGCTCTCTCCGGCACGCGGGCCAACGAGCGTTGCACCCTGGATGCGACCGTGATGGTCCATGGCAAGGCAGGCGAAGCCATCGGTGTCGTCGTGGGTGACAGCCCGGTCCACAAGCTCATGCTGGCGCGTGAAAAGTGCGGTGTTCGATCCTGGTGGGCGTCCCCAGGTCGCGGTGCCAACTGATGCCACCTCGGGGTCGGTGAAGGTGACTCTCGGTATGGCCCGCACTTCTGCCTTGCGGCGCAGGCCCAGCACGGCATTGCTGGCCGCTAGGCTGCCGTGGACGCCGGCCGTGTGCGTGAATTGCGGGTGCCCAGTCAGGTCGCCAGCCGCCCAGATCCGCCGGTTGCTCGTGCGCAGGGCCGCGTCGACGATGACATAACCACGCTCATCGCGATGCACACCCACCGCATCAAGTTCCAGCGAGCTGGTGTTCGGCGTGCGCCCGACAGCGACGAGCAGGCGGTCGAAGTCGATCTGCAGAGGGCTGGCACCTTCAGGTGCAAGCATGAGCGATCCCGCACCATCGAACGTTCCGTGGACGCTGGACACTGTGCGATTCGCCAGGATTCGAACGCCGTCTCGGACAAGGGAGCGCTGCACGGCGTCAGCGGCTCGCGGATCCTCGCGGGGAAGGATCCGCGAGCTGGCCTCGATGATGGTCACCTCGGATCCCAGGCGAGCGAATGCCTGGCCCAGTTCGCAGCCGATGCTGCCGCCACCGAGGATCGCGAGACGCTTTGGAAGTGCCCCGAGGTCCCACAGGCTGTCGGAGGTCAGTGCTGGGCACGCATCAAGTCCGGGGATGGACGGCAGTGTCGGGCTCGCCCCCGTCGCCAGAAGTGCCTGGCAATACTGCACGAGCTGGCCGTCGACATTGATGGCACCGGATGGCAGGAAGCTCGCCCTGCCCGAGATGACGCTGATGCCCTCGGAGTTGAGTGCCTCGATCGAATCCACGGGCTCGATACGCCTGATCGAGCGACGAATATGGTCCATGACCTCGCTGAAGTCGACGGTGATGCTGGCGACGTGGATGCCCAGCCGACCGGCATTGCGCGCATCGGACGCTGCAGCGGCGCTGGCCAGCAGCGCCTTGCTGGGCACGCATCCCGTCCACAGGCAGTCGCCTCCTGTGCGATCTGCCTCGATCAGCACGACACTCGCTCCGAGTTGGGCTGCGGTCTTGGCTGCGACGATCCCGGCGCTTCCACCTCCCACGACGGCCAGATCCCAGGTCGCGAGAAGCGACGCGTTCATGGGCGCTCCTGCTCTAGGACAACGGAGAGGTGCTCCTGGAGTTGGCGAACCAGGCGTTCATCGGGCGTGCGCGTAGCACCCAGTTCATGGAGCAGGGCCAAAAGCTGTTGGTACTCGGCCGTTAGGGTCGCGCATTGCGCGCACGTGGCCAAGTGTCGCTCGATGAGCGTGATGCGCTCCTGCCCAAGCATGGCGTTGGGATCGGCATCGAGGTATCGCTGAAGCTGACGTGCAGTCCACCAGCACGTGACCCAGTTTCGCCGTGTCTTCACGAGTGCGAAACACCCTGGAGTGGACGCATTCTTCCCTTAGCGAGTTTCTCCCGAAGGGAATAGTGAGCTGGGTTCCGGACTTTCCTGATCATGGCAGGGAAGCGATGACGGCCGGATTTGGCACGCCTAGACCCCAGGCTGACAGGATCCAAATCCGGCGGCGGAGCAATGACCGATACCGGACGCGACTTCTGGTCAGGTGGTGCATGGGCCTTGCGCTGATTGCCAGCCTTTCGAGCGGGCCTGGCGCACTCACTGAGGTGCACGCTAGCCCGCAGCCGGACCTTCGAGCCGTGCAGGCCCAGGTCACTGCTCTGGAGATGCGAGCGGCCGGGGCCAACGAGGAATACAAGCAGGCATTGGCCCAACTGGGGCGCACGCGCGAGCAGCAGGCGAGCCTGCGCAACCGATTGGTCCGTGAGAGATCGATGCTTGCGATCTACGAGCAATCGACCAACGCACTGGCTCGAGCGGCGTACATGTCGGGAGGGCTCCCACCGTCCATCCACCTGCTGATGGCTGATGACCCGCGCGAGCTGCTGTCCCAGGCTGACCGGCTGGACGCGGTGGCTCGCTCCCAGATTACGAGCATCCGGCGTTCCCAGGCGGCTCGCGCCGTCGTCGAGCAGCACGAGGCAGCACTGGCCGATCAGGGTCGCGTTGCGGATCGGATTCTGGATCAGATGCGTGCCGCGAAGCAGGCGATCAACACCCGGCTTGCCCAGGCTCGGTCCCTGCTCGCGGCATTGCAGCCGGTGCAGCGCGAGCAACTGGCCTCACAGGCAGCTGACCGCGCCAGGCAGGCTCGCGCAGAGGCCCGGCGGGTGTCGCAGGCACTGGCATCGACCACACGAAGGCCCGTGAGCTCGAGTTCACGGGCAACGGCAGCAGTGCAGTATGCGCTGTCACACGTCGGGTCCCCTTACTCGCTGAATGCCCATCCGCCGACGTCATGGGACTGCTCGAAACTGACGGCGGCAGCCTGGAGCCGTGGAGGGGTCGGGCTGACGGCCTTGAGCTACGCGCAATGGAACCAGGTGCAGCGCATTCCCAGTTCCCAACTGCGACCTGGCGACCTGGTGTTCTACTTTCGCGGCGATGCCCACCATGTCGCGCTATACGTGGGCAACGGCAAGATGGTGAGTGCATCGAATCCTTCCGACGGTGTCGAGGTGATCGACTACCTCGGGCCCTGGTATGCCGAGCACTACAGCGGCGCTGGGCGCGTGCTGTGATGACGTCGGCGAGCGAGTGGAATACCGGCGCGAGATGACGGGGTTTCCGATCCGTGGGCATCCATGACCCAGGCAACCTGAGATCGGGGATTCGATGAACGAGGCAACGGACCAGCGATTCACGATGTACACCACGTCCTGGTGCGGTGACTGCAGGCGGCTGAAGGGTGAACTGCGTCGTGCCGGGGTGCAGTTCCGAGAGGTCGACATCGAGCAGGATTCCTCAGCCGCGCAATTCGTCAGCCGCGTCAATGACGGCAATCAGTCCGTTCCCACCTTGGTCTTCTCCGATGGCAGCACGATGACCGAGCCCTCCGGCCGCTTGGTCATCCAGCGGTTGGCGGAGCTGGCTTGAGTCGGGACGGACGCTTGCGGGCCGGGCACCAGCGCAGAGACCGAGATGAGGCAATGTGGCGTGACTACCTCGCGCAGTTCCATGCACATCGCCCGGGAATCACTGAGCAGGTGCTCACTGCAGCGTTCAGGCGAGACGTGGGTACGCCCTATGCGTGGTTGCGTGCGTCCTTGCCGACAGATCCTGGGCATGTCCTGGACATCGCCTGCGGAAGCGCGCCACTGCACCCGCTTCTCGCAGGTGCTGACAGTTATCTAGGCATTGATCGGTCGCCAGAAGAGCTGGCCTTCGCGTCTGGCCTTGGACGCGGACCTGTCATGCAGGCCAACGCCACCTGCTTGCCTGTTGCCGACGCGAGCATGGACGTGGTGATCTGCTCCATGGCGATCATGCTTCTGAACCCCATCGAGGCGGCGCTGGCCGAGGTGGGCAGGGTGCTGCGCCCAGGCGGGATCTTCGCGACGATCAGGCCCGTTGCTGGACCAGTGCGCATGCGCGACGTTTCACTCGGCCTCAGGCTCGTGTTTGGGCTGCATCACCTTCCCGAGATGCCACAGAGGTTCGGTGGGGCGCGCTTCTCTCGGCTGCTCGCGCAAGCTGGCTTCTCGGTGCGATCGGACGACAGCAGGAGATTCGGATATCCACTTCTGCATGAACGCGATGCTCGCCTCGCAGTCGAGGCCCTCTACCTTCCACACGTGCCGGCCTACCGGCGCGAGCGCGCGATACGGCGGCTTGCCCGAGCGGCGGGACCTAGGGCGCAACTGCCGGTGGGCATCCGGCGCACGGTCGCGGTCAGAACTGCATAGGCGGTGGCCGCCCCTGACGACGATGAGCGGCTCCAGTAATTCCCGTGGCGTCTGGTCTGGCCTAGCGGGCCGATGCGTGCGGCGGATCGTGACCGAGTGGCGCTGTGGGTGCGGGTGCTGTGGGTCAGCGCACACTGTCGGAGGTGTCGGCAGGGGATAATGCACACGTGAATCCAACCGACAGCGGGCCGCTGAGTGATGCGGACCGTCGGGCTGCCTTCGCGCAGTATGTGGAGCCGGAGCTGCCGGTGCTGCTTCGCGTGGCTCGAACGCTGACCGCATCCGATGCGGACGCGGAGGATCTGGTCCAGGAGACCGTGATCCGGGCGTACCGAGCCCTTGGGGGATTCGACGGTGCCCACCCGCGCGCCTGGCTGCTGACGATCCAGCGCCACACCGCATCGAATCTGCGCCGGCGCACACGGCCAGATCTGGTCGACGACTGGGCACTCCTGGCCGACCCGAAGCCGGCGTTCGGCGCGCACCGACCTGAAACGCCGCATGAGGTCGTCGCTGTGCGGGTGCTCGACGATGATCTCGAGCGCGCCATCGCGTCCCTAGGCGAGAAATTTCGGTCTGTGGTTGTCTTGGTCGACGTCCACGGGCTCACCTACGCCGAGTGCGCGCAGGCACTCGGGATCCCTGTTGGGACCGTGATGTCCAGACTGAACCGGGCCCGCGAACGCATGCGCAAGCACCTTAAGGCCTCCGGGAGGCTCTCATGAAATCAGCCCGCCAGATGATCGAGTGCCGGCGCACCGCGCGACGGTTGCAGCGGTTTTTGGACCGCGACCCCTCGGCTCCGCTGTCGGATATGGACCGACAGCGGGTGCAAGCGCATCTGGCGGTGTGTGAACGCTGCAGCGGCCTGGCACGGGAATTCGAGGACTTGCACAACTCCCTTCGCCACTATGGCCAGAGTTCAGAGCCAACTCCGGAGTCAGTTGATCGCGTCAAGGCAGCCGTGGAGCGTGCTCTCGCCAAGGAGTGACCAGCCCCTGCAGGAATAGGCGCTGCCACACCGCGGGTTACTGAACTGTGACACGACTCGCCCCTCGACTGTTCACCCGCCTGCGTGAACTCGAGCATCGCACCCGCACGATTGATCCTGAGTTCCGCGATCGACTGCGCGAGCGATGGATGGCCATGCCGGTCGGAGTGCGAACGCCAGCGCAGGTGGTGGGCCGTCATGCCATCGGCTGCGAGGGCACCCATGGAGTCTTTCCTCGATGCAACCTGACCTGCAGACCGTGCTATCACTCCAGTGACGCGAACAAGGTGCGAACGGACGGCGAACACACCATTCGCGAAGTCGAGGCACAGATGGCCTACCTGCGTGCATGGCGCGGGCCGCGCGGCCACGCCCAACTCATCGGCGGCGAAGTATCGCTGTTGACTCCGGACGATCATGCAGCCGTGCTGCAGGTCATGCGGGCCCATGGGCGAGAGCCGATGAGCATGACGCATGGTGACTTCGACTACAAATACCTGCAGGGCCTTGCATTGGGCCCTGACGGTCGGATGCGGTTCCCGCGGTTGTCCTTTGCGGCCCACTTCGACTCCCTCATGCGCGGACGCCGCGGGATGCCTCGGCCCCGCAGCGAGACCGACCTGCATGGGAAGCGGCGAGCATTCGTCGAGATGTTCGAGCGCCTTCGCCGTGAACATGGAGTCCGTTCGTTTCTTGCCCACAACATGACCGTGACACCGGCGAACCTCTCCCAGGTGGCCGAGGTGGTGCGTGCCGCCTCCACGATGGGGTTCTCCATGCTCTCCTTCCAGCCGGCGGCGTTCGTCGGGGATGATCGTCGCTGGGACGCGAGCTTCCGTGAGGTGGGCAATGACGACGTGTGGTCAGCGATCGAATCCGGCGTCGGCAGGCGGGTTCCGTATGCGGGCTTGCAGTTCGGCGACCCTCGATGCAATCGAACTTCATTTGGCTTCATGATCGGTTCAAGGTGGCATCCATTGATCGACGACACCGACGCGAACGATGTCGCAGCCCGCGATGCATTCCTGGAGCATCTCGGCGGCATCACGCTCGGCGGTGTGCCGAAGTGGGTGCGGCAGTGCGTGTGGCCCGAGGCGTGGCGGCACGCCCCCAGGTGATTCCGGTGGGGGTGCGCTACGCCCGAGGCCTTGTGCGGCGCGCTGGCGGACTGCGGGCGATGCGCCGCGGCAGAGTGAAGTCGATGACGTTCGTCATGCATGCATTCATGGCCGCGGAGGCCGTCGCCCCCGCATGGGCATTGCTGCAGAACGATCAGATGAGCCAGGACCCGAAGATTCGCGCGACTCAGGAACGGTTGCAAGCCTGCGTCTACACCATGGCCCACCCAGAGAATGGTGGGCTGGTGCCCGCATGCGCCCAGCACGCCGTGCTCGACATCGCAGAGAATGCTCACCTGCGCAGGCTCCTGCCGATCGCTCCTGTCGCGGATACTCAGAGGGCGTGCGCAACTTCGGCGGAACCTGCAGTCAGCGGCTGTGCTTCTGCACAATCCCGCAGCACTCGTCGCTGACTTCGCGGCAGTGCAACGCCGACCACATCGCCGGGCTGTGCCCCCAACCCCGGCGCGACCTCCGCGAACAGTGTGAGATCGCAAGTGCGCACCTCGACTAGTGTGCGCGCTCCGAGCGGGACCGTTCGCTGGATGCGCCCGCAGGTATCGGCGTCGACTGATGACTCACCAACCAGACGCACGGCCTCCTGGCGGATGACCATGACTGCGGAGCCATGCGCGCACCCGTGATCCTTCGCGAGATCCAGGGCGCCGATCGCACAGTGGAAGAGGTTGCCGCGCAGCTCACCGGGGATCTCGTTGAGACCGCCCAGGAACCTGCTCACTGCCAGGGATTCTGGATGGGCGAACAGTGCTTCTGCCGGAGTGTGTTGCTGCAGGACACCGTCGATGACGACGGCGATCGAATCTGCGAGCAGCACTGCCTCATGGTGGTCGTGGGTGACCATGACGATGGTCTGCTGCAGGACGGCGCGCAGTTCGACGAGCAGCTGGTGCATGTCTGCCTTCAACGCCGGATCCAAGGCGCTGAAAGGTTCGTCGAGCAGCAGCACGGCCGGTTCAGCAGCCAGCGCTCGTGCCAGGGCTACGCGCTGTTGCTGCCCTCCTGACAGTTCGGTGGGACGGCGTTTGCCGAACCCGGGAAGCTGCACGAGCTCGAGGAAGCGCATGGCTGTGTCGCAGGACTGGCGCTTGCCTATGCCTGCCATGCGCGGCGCGAACGCGACGTTGTCGAGCACGGACATGTGCGGGAACAGCAGTGGCCGTTGGGAGACCATGGCGATGTCGCGCCGCTCCGGAGACCTGCCGAGCACGCTGGTCTCATTGATCAGGATGTTGCCGTGGTCGGGAGCGTCGAGTCCGGCGATGAGGCGGAGCACGGTGGTCTTCCCTGATCCCGATGGACCGAGGAGCGCGACTGCGTGTCCGGCGTCGATGGCAAGGTCGATCTCGTTCACTGCCGGAGTCAGTGCTCCCGGGTAGGTGCGGCTCAGTTGTTCCAGTCGCAGGGATGCTGTCATGTAAGGACTCCAATTACTGTGCGCTGTTTTCCTTGGGCGCTGCTGGAGGCGCGCAGTTCCCGACGCCGAGGCGTTTGGGAGAGTCGACTGAGTGCCAGGAGCAGCAGCAGTGGTGGAGCGGCCGCTGCGATCGACAGGGCGGCGACCATCGCGTCGTTGCCAGTGCCCGAGGCTCCTGCGGCGATACGCATCGGGACGCTCACGATCTCGCCCCCTCCGATGAGGAGGGTGACCACGTAGTCGCTCCACCCCACGAGGAATGCCAGGAATGCTGAAGTCGCGATTGCTGGTGCGAGCATTGGGATGCGGATGCGCACCAGGACGGCTCTTGGGCTGGCTCCCAGGGTGCGGGCTTCGTCCTCGAAGCCGATTTCGTAGCTCGCGAGCGCTGACCGCATGACGAATGTGGTGTACGGAATTGCCGTGACTATCAGCACCAGGACGATGCCCATCATCGAGGGAATGTGTAGCCGTAGCAGCGTGACGTTGATGCCCATCACGATGACGAATGGAGGAACGAAGGCAGGCGCGAGCAGGAGCACCGAGAGTGCACGATGGCCGCGGAGCCGCCCGAAGGTGAGCGCGAAGGCGGCCATGGCACCGGCTGGTGTGGCCAGGACGGCGGTGAGAGTGGCGAGCATGAGGGATGCGGCGAAGGCCGAGGTGGCGTCGTCGTTGAGAGCTTCGGTTAGGCCTGCAGGACCCCACTGGCTTGGCAGCACCAGGGGCGCGGGCCACGTTCGAGCCATTGCCCAAAGGACGAGCGGAATCATCGGCAGGACGTACCAGGTCGAAAGTAGCAGTTGCAACGTGCCGGCAACGTGTCTGCCGATGGCCGTGCGCGGCGTCATGTGGTCACCGTCCTGCGCCGCACGAGGGCCAGGGCAGTCATGCCGAATGTGAGTGCGATGGCGACAGTCACCATCGACACTGCCAGCGCCTGCGGACGGACCCCAAGGTCGGTGGAGGTGAACAAACGGTAGGCCAGCACGGGCAACGGCTCAGGGTAGGTGCGTCCGAGCAGCCACGGCACCTCGAAGGACCCCAGTGCGTAGATGAACGACAGCGTCCCGGCGATGATCAAGGCTGGAGCGGCAAGCGGCGCACTGATATGGCGAATGCGTGCCGTGGCACTTGCGCCCAGCACTGCAGCAGTCTCCGACAACTCCGCCGCGTCGCGCGCGAGTGTTGCCATGACCACCAGTGCGATGAACGCCGATTCCTTCCAGGCGTATTCGAGGATGACTGCTGTCCACCAGGGGCCGCCGACGAATTGTGGCCAGGTGTCCGTGGTCGCGCCGAACAGGCGGGCCAGCCAGCCCGAATCGGCCAGGAGCAATCCGATGGCTGCGGCACCGATCACGTGCGGCACGGGGATGGTGCTGACGGCCAGGCCCGTCAGCATTCGGCCACCGCGACGTGTTGACGTGGCTGCGAGGGCTGTCGCGAATCCCACGATCACGGCGATTGCTGTGGCGACGACAGCAATGGTGATGCTGATGGTCATGGCCGACCAGAGTTCACCGTCGCCGCCGACTTCGCGATATGCGGCAAGGCTCGCATTTGGTGGCCCGGTGATCGGGGCCAGGCCGAAGCTCTGCGCGGTTCCCATCGCCAGAGCCGTGCCGAGCACGAGCACCGTGGGAATGGCTGCGGGCAGGACGAGCAGTGCGGCGCGCCTCATCCGGAATCTGTCAGCACATTGCGCCGCCAGCCCTCGTCAAGTCTGGGAACCCACGCAGCAGCGAGTTCGGGATTGGCGTGGCGTGACAGCACGCTGTAGTTGGGCACGACCGGGGATTTCGGCAGTGATGCGAAGGTGTGAGCCTGGGCCTTGGACAGCCGTTTCACATCGAGCACAGTGAACTGTCCCCACGTGCGGGGGTCGGCTTTGATCGCCTGCTGCTGCGGCGATAGAGCGAGGTTCGCGACCACTTGGGCGCCGGCGGAGTTGCCGGATGTCGTCGGGATGGCCAGGAAACTGGCATTGCCGACAGTACCTTCGTCTAACGTGAGCACTCTGGTGGACTTGGGGAATGTGCCCTTGGCCACGAGTGAAGTCAGCGTCGCCGGGCCGTAGGTCATCGTGAAGTCCACCTCGCCGCCAGCAAACAACTGATCAAGTTGTGTTGAGTCCTTGGGATACGTCTGTCCGTGGCGCCACAGTGCGGGCTTCATGCCATCCAGTTTTCGCCAGAGTGCTGGAGTGAGCTGGTCGTACGCCGACTGGCTGAACTGTGCAGGGACCTTGGCGAACCCACCGGAGACCGCGTAGAGGGCCTCGCGGACGAATACTGAGCCCGTGAAGTCCGGTGGCGCCGGGTACGTGAAGCGACCTGGGTGTGCCGTGATCCATGACATCAGGGCGGGCATCGAGGTCGGTGGGTGCGGAACGCGGGCAGCGTTGTAGGCGAACGTGAACTGCGCCTTGTGCCAAGGGGACTCGCAACCGCCAACTGGTGTGCCGAAATCACTGGTCAGCAGAGGATCGGGAGGCGCGGTGTAGGTCATGTTGGGCAGCCTGTCCGCCCAATTGCACTTCCAGATGCCGGCCTGGAGCCCGGTGCGGAAGTTGTCGCCATTGACCCACACAAGATCGACCGAGCCGTCGGTGCGCCCGGCCTGGTGCTCGGCCAGTATGCGGTTCAGCGCATCCTTGGTGTCGGTGATCGGCACGCGCTTGAGCGTCACGCCCAGGGTGCTTGCCGCCGGGGTGAGCACGTCATCGACGTAGGCGTTGCCTTGCGGGTCTCCACCCCACATCCACAGGGACACGGTCTGCCCCTTGGCGGCCTGCTCAATCTGCGCCCAAGAGTTGGATTTCGGATTCGGGGAAGGCGTTGCTGCTGCACCGGGCAAGGCCGGCGTGAGCACAGTGAAGGCGCAGAACGCTAATGCCAGCAGGCTCTGGCCCGCCCGCAGGCGCCCAAAGGGGGCGCGTGAACTAGGCACGGTATTCCTCCGTCGTCGATGAATGTCGTCGATTCGGGAACACATCGGGGGCCCCAAAGCCTTCCCTTGATATCGGTCGAACGGGAAGGAGGGGCGTGGAGCGTCGTCGATTCGGCATGTGGGTGCGATTCGCGCTGCTCGTGGCGCTGCTCCTCGCCGGGCTGCTGGTCACGCTGCGATTCGGCGTACCCGACCTGGACGCGGTGAGTGCGCAGGTCCAGTCATTGGGCAGTGGCGGAGTCGTGATCTTCATCGCCCTGTATGCGGCCAGCACACTGCTGGTCCTGCCCAAGGGCGTGCTCAGCGCCGCAGCGGGATTGGTCTATGGGTTCTGGCCTGCTGTCGCAATCGTGATCGCGGCAGCAATGACCGGTGCGCTGCTCGCATTCGTGATCGGGCGCCTGCTGGGCCGGGATGCAGTCCAGCAGATGGCCGGTGGGCACTTGGTGCGCCTTGACGCCCTGATCGTCCGGTTCGGCGTCGCCGCAATCGTCCTTGTGCGATTGATCCCGGTGATTCCGTTCACCGTCATCAACTACATTTCCGGGCTGACGTCGATCAGCACGGGCGCCTACACCCTGGGTACCCTCATTGGAATCCTTCCCGGCACTGCCGCGTATGTCGCACTGGGTGCCTACGGGCGACAGCCAGGATCTTGGGAGTTCATGGCGGCTGCAGGCGCTTTTGCACTGCTGTCGCTGGCCGGTATCGCCTTCTGGCTTCGGCGCAGGGTGCCCGAGCCGGCTCCGACGCACGAGCGCGCGTCCTGATGCTCGACATCGCCGGGCGCCGGCTGCTCAAGGAACCCTTGGACCGAATAGCAGCGTCCTTGGATCGTTCGTGGAGCACGCCAGACAGGATCACGATTGCCGGGCTTGTAATGGGCATCTCGGCAGCCGTGAGTGCGGCGAATGCCCGGTGGTGGTTCGCGCTTGTGCTGTGGTTGGCCTCGAGAATCGCGGACGGCCTCGATGGTCCTCTGGCACGTCGGAGGGCGCATGGGAAGCCCCCTCCGGCAGCCGGCGGTTTCCTGGACATCGCCGCAGATTTCATTGTGTACGGCTCATTTGTCATCGGCGTGGGCATTGGCTCGGGCCAATCGCTCGTGCCCTTCCTGTTCGTCCTACTGGGCTACTACGTGAACGGATCGGCCTTCCTCGCGTTCTCGTCCATTGCTGAGCGGACGGGTCGGCAGATCGATGACGGTCGCTCACTGTCGTTCCTCGGTGGCATTGCAGAGGGCACTGAAACGATCATCGTCCACAGCCTGTGGTGCCTGCTGCCCAGTGAAGCTGGCACCATCGCGTGGATCTGGGCCGCGATCGTGCTCGTGAGCGCTGCAGCGCGCATCGTCGCTGGGTATCGGGCGCTGCAGTGAAGCACTTCCAACCGGCGCCTCGGGTGCCCACCGGGCGCGCACTCATGCTTGGCCGACTGGCGATGACTGGAACAGTGCTCGCCGTCGTGGTCATCGACGAGGCGACGAAGGCAGTCGCATTGGGTCGCGGTGTCGTGCACGTCAATCAGGGGGTGTCCTTCGGCCTGCTTGCAGAGCGTCCGGCCGTTGCAGCGCTCCTCAGCACTGTCGTGCTCATGGTCGTGGCTACCGTCGCCTGGAAGTGGGCTCGCACAGCGCCACAATTCCTGGCATTCGGCCTCATACTTGGCGGGGCGGTCGGAAATGGACTGAACAGGCTCGGACTCGGGCGATCTGCGGGTGTTGTCGACTGGATCACGATGCCCGGATACCCGGCAGCGTTCAACGTCGCCGACATCGCCATACGCCTCGGCGTCGTAATGATCGTGGGTCAGCTGGCCTGGTCCTTGTTGCACGCTCAGGCTTCCAAGTCCAGAGGGGACCTTCAGGACCCAAACGGGAATGCACGCGGGTCGATGACGGGTTGACCCCCCATGAACGATCCTGAAATCACCCTCTACGGAGCCGCATGGTGCCCCGGCTGCCGACGAAGCAAGGCGTTCCTGGCGGACGAGAGGGTCCCGTACACCTACGTGGATCTCGAGGCCAGTCCTGACCAGTTGCAGCAGGTCCTGCAGTTGAATGGGGGCAGGCTGGTCCGACCTCAGTCACCTGGCCGAGCCCAGCGACGAGGCGCCGGCCGAGAAGCTGGGTCTGATACGGGCAGCAGTGCAGTCGACCTATGACGTTGTCATCATCGGAGGCGGACCCAAGGGCCGCACGGCCGCTATCTACACCGCGCGGGAGGACCTTCGGACCCTTGTGGTCGACCGATTCGCCTAGCAGGAGGGGCTACGGCGTGGAGCTGCGGACGGCTGTGTCCGTGGTGGGCATCGCCACAGTGGGCGGAGCCTCGGTGGTCACGCTGTCCACTGTGGCCTTGCTCGTGGCCATTGACGAAGAGTCGGACACCGCGGCCTGAGCGCCTGGAATCCGTCACCGACAATGGAGCGGGAATAGCGACGCCGTGCGGCAGGGTTCCAAGACAGCCGAAGCGATAAGGAGGCCACACATGACCTACGCCGAGTACGAGTCGACCCTGACATCACGAACCGCCCAGGACCCAGATCCGGTCGTCGCGGACCTCATCACACGAGTAACAGGGAAGTCGGGCACCGTATCTGCGCTGTATGCGCAGATGGCCAATGCGCCAGGACTGCTGGAGGCGTACACGAGTGGCTACCGATCGTTCACGAAGGAGTCAGGATTCACTGCCGCGGAGCAACAGCTGGTTATGCTCGAGATCAGCCGCGCCAATGGATGCACCTACTGCACCTGGGCCCACAGCGCTGGGGCGCGGATGGCGAAGGTGGCGGAGGAGACCATCGCCGCGGTCATGGATCAGCATTCGCTGGACGACGCCAGGCTCCAGGGTCTTGTCTCCTTCGCGCGCACCATGGTCGCGAATCGGGGGTTGCCTACGCGTGAAGATGCTCAACGCTTTCTTGATGCCGGGTACACCGAGCAGCAGATTCTGTACGTCATCCTGGCCATCTCCGTGAAGACCATAAGTAACTACACCGCGCACATCTTCCACACGCAGCCCAGTGCATGATTGGCACAACTGTCCATGCCGAAATCAGCGCGTGTGCTCGCATTGGATGCGCTTGCGAAAGTGTGCGAGGGGGGTGCAGTTCACATGACGGGGGTCCGCGAGCTTCGAGGCGTTGATGTGGGCGCGGCTGTTTCTCATACCCCTTCAACGGGGTGAGACCTCGAGGTACCTCGCAAGTTGGCAGGAGCCAGTCGCCAAAGCGACGACGAGTTACCTGCGACAAGTCAAGGTGTCAATTCAACCGAAAGCAATCCCCTGGTTTGCTTTTGCGCGAGTCCTTAGGCGCCTTGTGTGTGCCGCGCAGCCCAACTAGCGTGGGCAGCCGACACCGGGGCACCGATTCGAGCCTTCTTAATGGAGCTACCAATGACTCAGGGGACTCCGCAGCGCTGGATGCTGCGCGCGGCCATCGTCGTCACGACCCTCGGTGCAGTGATGGGCACGGCGGGCGTCTCCGCCGCACGGCCAGCGAGTGAACCGAGTGCGGTGACGACCTTGAGGCAACAGGTGCTGCGGGGCGTCGTGTCGTCGGGCGCCGGAACGTCGTCCCTGCCGATCGCGGGCGCAGCGGTTGTGGTGTATGAGTCAACGCGTACGACCGCCAGGGCCGTCGGGCAGTCCCGCAGCGATGCCGCTGGCCGTTTCGCAATCGCGATTCCCCAGGGTGCTGTTTCGCGGTACGTCGTGGCCGGCGAGGGGACCTCCCGCGAACTCGTCACGATGCTGGGCACCCGCTTACCGGCCAGGATCTCGGTCAACGAGATGACGACCGTCGCAGCCGCCTTCGCGACCGCCCAACTGGCTCAGGGCACGCGTATCGCTGGCACTGCCCTTCAATTGACCTCGGTGGCGGGCATGGCCGCGAATCTCGTCTCACCCGCAACGGGGATGCCATCGACCGTCATCACCTCCCCACCGAATGCCAACCAGACCAACACCTGGCGCGAGCTCGGCACCTTGTCGAACATCGTTGCCGCCTGCGTGCGTGCGGACGTGGCCACCGGAGCCTGCACGAAGCTGTTCGCTCTCACGGGCAGCAGCGCCCATCCGACGACGTGGAATGCGGTGCAGGCGATTGCTCGTAACCCTGCTCGAAACGTGAAGTCGATCTTCGCACTCGGCAACCGCGTCCACGCCTTCCGCCCGCACTTGACATCCGCGTTCGGTCCGGCAGCGCGCAGCAAGTGGATGCGTCTGGATGCCTTCACGCTTGCAGTGAAGTTCAACGCGACGGGCCGCACCCAGGACGGCAAGGAAGTCTGCCCGTTCGGGGGCCTGGGTAACCTGACGTTCGACCTGCGTGGCTACGCCTGGATCACGAACAACGTCGTGCAGGGGACACCGAACTCCACGAACTGCATCGTCGTCCTGCAGCCCAACGGCCAGCCGGCAGACGGCACCGCCGGCACCCCGAGCTCGCCGGTGACCGGAGGCGGCATCCTGGGCCAAGGCTTCGGTCTCGGCTTCGATCCAAGTGGCCGGCTGTGGTCGGGCAACTTCGGCTGGGGCACGTCTGCCTACTTCCCGACCACCAATGGGACGACGCCGGGCGGCAGCGTGTCGCTGGTCGACGGATCCGGTATGGCGATCAGCGGACCCTACGGTTACACGAGCAACCTGTTCCGTGTCCAGGGCACGGTGTCGGACGCTCGCGGCAACATCTGGATGGCCAGCTACGGCAACAACCGGGTGCAGGTGTTCCCCACCGGTGACCCGACGACGAGCTACCCGTTCTACGTCGACACCAACACCGAGCCATTCGACATCCGACTCGACTCCAACGGCGATGCATGGGTCAGTTACACCGGCACGTCGACGGTGTCCAAACTGCGCTTCACCGCGACCGGCGTTCAGCGGCTCTTCACCGCCGCGGTGGGAACTGGCGCAAATCCGAAAGGTGTCGCGGTCGACTCGGCGGGCAACGCCTGGGTCGCTTCAGGCAAGGACGATGCGGTGTACGCCTTCGACAGCACGGGCACACCTCTGGGGAAGTTCACGGGCGGCGGCATCGACGGCCCTTGGGGTGTCACGGTCGACTCGTCGAGCAGTCTCTGGGTCGCCAACTTCGGTGGCGTGACTCAGGCCAATGTGAAGTACGGCATCTCGCGCCTGTGCGGGGCCGTGGCTGGCACCTGCCCGAAGGGCATGAGCCTTGGCGATCCGATGACCCCTTCCACGGGCTACACGCTGCCGTCCGGCGGAGATCCAGTGCTCCTCCGCTCGGGAGAGCAACTGTACGGCGCAACGGGTCCCAAGACGTTCAAGCCACTCATGCGCGAGACCTCCGCTGAGGTCGACGCGGCCGGCAACCTCTGGGTGGCGAACAACTGGAAGCCCTCCGGCGCGATCGACACCGCCGGAGGCAACCCTGGCGGCGATGGCATCGTCGTGTTCGTCGGCATCGCATCGCCCGTCCAGCCGAAGCTGTTCAACGGACCGCCCACCGCACCGTGACGGCGCCGCCACGGGCGAAGCCCGACTTGCGGGCGTGGCAGAAGGACGGTCCTCCGACCCACGACCGAGTCGAGACAGCCCGAGCGTCCGCGTCGGGCTGGTGAGTGGGTGGTGGCAGCGCGTCTTCACTGCTTCCCGAGGACTGATCTTCGGCACGCGTCAATCATCCACCGCGTACCGGTATTGGCAGATCAGGCTGGAACAAGCACATCGCCCGCGCCCGCAAACGATACGACCCGAGTGATCGACTTTAGCCTTCGCTTGCGCGACCAACGGGTTTCGATCGGACGATCAAGGCGGTGTTCAGGCCCAGCAAACCAAGTAGCGCCAGGTGGGAGGCAACTTGGGCCTCGACCCAGAGAAGCCTGAATCGACGCCGTTGAACAGCACCCACAAGGCGAAGATCACGTTCCCCGAGATTGCCGCGTAGCCAGTAATAGGCTCAAACCACGGTCCATGCATGCCCACGAGGTCAACTTGCTTAGGCGACACGAGCCAAAGCATGTTGCCTTCGCCGGCGTCTGGGGAGCGCGGCTGATGCTCGTACGCGCGAAGACTGTGGCACGGGACTGGGCCTGGCGATTGTCAAAGCCATTGCGAGGGTGCATGGCGCGAAAGTGAGCGCACTTCTTTGGCCGGGGGCATCTCCTGGTTCAGTGCTCTCACTAGCCAAACCTGCAAGCATTCGGAGGCTTCAAGTGCAAGGGTGTCGGCATGGCCCGTCTGAATGCCATCCGACCGGCCATCCTTATGGGGTTGGTGGCACTGTCCGTGCTGCTGGTTTCCTGCTCGTCATCCCCACCGATTCAGAAAGCCTTGGATGCCGCACCTGCCATTGAGCGAAGCACGGTAGCCACGTGGGTACCTGGGCCGCAAAGCGTTGCGGGTCTTTCGGTCCTGGCCTCGCCGGTCATGTCCGGCAATGGTGTCCAGATCGGCTTGCACACGACGTCTGGTGACGTGACCTTCTGGACCGGTGTGAACCTGGGTTCAACGACACCGGGGCACAGTCCCGGTGAGTTGGCCATGTCACGCGCCGATTTCGACCGCTGGATCGGCGAGATGGGTGATCTGGGCGTGCATTTCTTGCGGATCTACACCCTGCTGCCTCCGAGTTTCTATGCAGCCTTACTGGCGTACAACAATGCGCATTCGAATGCGCCGATCTACCTAGTCCAAGGCGTCTATCTGCCGGATGAGTCCTACACCTCCACTGGAAACCTTTTCGCCGTCGCGCCCACTTCCGCGTTCACCCAGGAACTCGCGGATTTATCCGCTGCCGTGAGCGGCGATTTTTCGCGCGAGAAGACGCCCGGACGTGCTTCAGGAGTCTGGAGTGCCGACGTATCGCCGTGGCTTGCATCGTGGATCATTGGTGCAGAACTGGATCCTGAGGCCACCAAGAAATCCGACGACCTCAATGCCAACTCAACTGCGGCAACGGGCGCCTATTTCGAGAGTTCCACGGATGCCTCGCCGACGGAGATCTGGTACGCGCAGCGCATGGACGAGCTCGCCGGATTCGAGGTCAAGCGCGGGCGGAGCGCTCCTATTGCATTTATCAACTGGCCTACGACTGATCCGCTTGAGCACCCGACCGAACCATCCCCGAAGGAGGATTTGGTCGGCATTGATGCCAACCACGTCATTGCGACGAGCGCATATCCGGGCGGAACCTTCGCCAGTTATCACGCATACCCGTACTACCCGGATTTCTTGAGGTATACGCCGGATTACGCCAAGGCAACCGCCAATGGGAAACAGGATGCCTATGTCGGCTATCTCGAAGCATTGAAGGCACATCACGCAGAGGCCGGACTCGCAACCATGGTGACGGAGTTCGGCGTGCCATCCGCGATCGGCTCAGCTCATCAGGGCACTAACGGGCGCGACCAAGGAGCGCACAGCGAGCGGTCCGCAATGCAGATCGATGCGGACCTGACCCGGGCGATCCATGAAGCCGGCATGGCCGGGGCCCTGGTCTTCTCGTGGTCAGATGAGTGGTTCAAACGCAGTTGGAACACGATGGAGCATCAGGATGCAACGGCCACCGAGCGCCGCTCGCTGTGGCATGACCCGCTCACCAATGAGCAATGGTTCGGACTCATGGCGACTGATCCGAAAAGTGTCGGCTGGCGCACCATCCACGAAAGCCGCACTGGGGTGCGGTCAGTCGCTGTCAACCACGATGAGTCGTATATCGATCTCAAAGTGACCTTCGACGGCTCTCCGACTAAGCCGGTCACCCTTGGCTTCAATGTTCTGGGCGGCAAGACCACAGATGTGCAGGTCGTGATGTCTCCTGCCGAGCACACGGCACGTGCCTACGTGCGGACAACACTAGATCCGATCCTCATGGACGGGCTCGATCCGACGGGTATTCCTGCCGAAGACCTACCCGGATGGCGAGTGCAGCGACTGGCTGCCAACAGGTCGTATCCAGATCACCCAGCAGAGTTGATTGCCAGTGGCAACCTTGTGTCAGGTAACTGGAACCCAGCAAGCAGGCTCTCCAACTCCATGGCCACATGGAACCTCGACGGCGCGACACTCAACCTGCGCCTGCCATGGTCGATGTTGCTCCTCGGCGATCCATCGACGCATACTGCAGTTACGCCCGGCAGCAACGGCAAGCCGATGAATTCGACGGTGGGGGCGATCAAGCTCACGATCGATGAAGGCAGCGGTCCGCAGCAGGCAGGTGCGATCGCCTGGGAGAACTGGAACAAGGCGTCGTACAGCGAGCGCATCAAGCCCGGTGTTGACGCGCTCGCTGCTGCCTGGAGCGACACCGGGCAGTGACGGCTGCCTACTTCCATTTCGACTCATTGCCTACGCGGCAGCGGGCAGCAGACCCGATGGGAACAACTCCTGTAAGGCGCCGATCCTGATGCGGCGACTGACGGCGGGGTCAGCACCATCAAAGTGGCCGTGCAGGGTCTCCTGAGAGTGCCCGAAGCTTCCCAAGAAGTGCGGCTAGTCCGAGCCCCACATCACGTTCTGCCCGCCCATAACTGTGCAGGCAAGAATTGCCGGAGCGTCATGCAGGAATGAAGGGTAGTCTTGCTCGTTCCAGAGTTTCGCAGTCGCCCGATTGAGAATGGGACGCGCTCTCTCGGAGTGCTGTCGGGTGACATCCCCCGGAGCGATGGCTTTTCGCTCTTCACGCTTAGGTCGGTTCTGTGATCGTGCTGCTCAATCAGGACCGCGCCAGCCTGGCGCAGTAGCGCTTCGGGCTTGGGGAACACGCCGACGACTTCGGTGCGGCGTTTGATCTACTTGCTGACCCGCTCCAATGGCTTGGTGGACCAGATCTGCCGCCAGTGGGCTTGCGGGAATCCGGTGAAGGCAGCAGGTCGTTGCGCATGCAGTGGATCCGGCAGCGCTGCCACGCAGAACCGAGGAGAACTGCGGGTATTGCTCGCTTCAAGCCGCTGTGAGCATCGGAGATGAACAGCTGCACGCCGCCCAGTCCGCACGCGCTCATCCACGCCGGCGGCCTTCAACGTTGCGGACAACGCCACGCTCAAGCCCGAAAACCGACCTCCCGGGGACGTCACCTCTCCACGCTACGAAAGTATGCATGGCAAGGCCCTCCTCACGGGGTGCCTTGTTCGTTTTGGGCCCGGGTTTCGGAGTGGTTGCAACTGGTTCCGTTGACTTGTCCAGACAGCGCTGGGCGCTTCCATCGGTGCCCATGGTTGTGGGCGGAAGTTCCACGTTCGCCTCGCCCGCGGCGACCTTGATTCGCTGTCTGGATTGTGACTCGGCGCAGCACGCGCGATCTGGTGCCAGATTTGCACAAATGCCCTAAGGTCCGTTGACTGGCCGATCGACCACGAGGGGTGCGATGTATAGCAGACATGCCAAGGTGCTGGGCCAAGGCGACACTCGTCGTATCTCCACCACGGCGCGCGGATACGAAGTCCTCAGGGACCCAGGCCTGAACAAGGGAACCGCATTCACTACCGACGAGCGCGCCGCACTGGGCCTCAATGGCCTAGTGCCTCCCGTTGTGACTTCAGACCTCGCTCCGCAATTGAGCCGAGCCTATGACGCGTACCACGCCGCGCCGACTGATCTTGACAAGCACATATACATGTGGCGACTCCATGACAACAACGTCACGCTCTTCTATGCCCTTCTCCAGAATCACATGCTTGAGATGCTGCCCGTCGTGTACGACCCGGTCGTCGGCGAGGCGATCGAGAAGTACAGCGAGGTGTTCACCCGGCCCAGAGGCGTCTACCTCAGCATCGATGACCCGGAAGGCGTCGAGGCAAGACTCGCGAACTTCGGTGCCGACGCGGAAGACATCGATCTCCTCGTCGCGTCAGATGCTGAGGAGATCCTCGGCATCGGTGACTGGGGTACGAATGGGATCGATATCTCGATCGGCAAGCTCGCCGTGTATACGGCAGCAGCCGGCATCGACCCCTATCGAGTCATCCCCGTCATCCTCGACGTCGGCACCGACAACGAGAAGCTCCTCAACGACCCGGAGTACCTCGGCAATCGCCACGGACGCGTCCGCGGCAAGACGTACGACGACTTCATTGACGCTTACGTCGCTGCTGCGCAGAAGCTCTTCCCCAAGGCACTCCTGCACTGGGAGGACTTCGGGTCGACCAATGCCAGGCGCATCCTCTACCGCCACCGTGATCACGTGGCAACCTTCAATGACGACATGCAGGGCACCGGTGCCATCGTGATGTCCGGGCTCCTCAATGCAGTGTCGTTGACTGGCACTTCCTGGTCCGAGCAGCGGATCATCGTCCTCGGCGGGGGCACGGCCGGTTGCGGGATCGCCGACCAGGCACGCGACCAGATGGTGCGCGCGGGACTCTCCGTTGACGAGGCGACGCGAAGGCTCTGGGTCGTGGACCTTCCGGGACTGCTCACCGACGACATGGATGGCCTACTCGACTACCAGGCCCCTTACGCGCGACCGGCCGCTGAGGTGGCAGACCTACAGCGCACCCCTTGTGACGTCGATCTTGCAGCCGAGACCAGGTGGCCGGCGATGGCCACCCTCCGCGCTCGGGCGGCCAAGGGCGCGGGAATCATCGATCTTGCGACCCTGGTCGCGGCCGTCAAGCCCACGATCCTGATCGGGACATCGACCACCCCGGGCCTGTTCACGGAGGGCATCGTTCGCACGATGGCGGCGGGGGTCGAACGGCCGATCATCTTCCCGCTGTCCAACCCGACGAATCTTCACGAAGCAACCCCGGTACACCTTCTGGAGTGGACCGACGGCAAGGCCCTCGTCGCCACAGGTGCGCCGTTCGATGACGTCGAGTACGGCGGGATCACGTACCGGATCGGCCAGGCCAACAATGCGGCGCTGTACCCGGGCCTAGGCCTGGGGGTCATCGCGTCGAGGGCCGCGAAGGTCACCGACGAGATGATCTTCGCCGCAGCCGAGGCCGTCGCTGGGCAGGCCGACACGAGCAGCCCTGGCGCCTCCCTCCTCCCGTCGAATGCCGACCTTCGGATCACCTCGAGCGTGGTTGCCGTTGAGGTCGTGCGAACAGCGATCGGCCAAGGCCTGGCCCGCGCCACCATCGACAGCCCCGTTGAGTCAGTCAGGCAGACAGAGTGGTGGCCCGTTTACGTGCCGATCGTGGCGGAGTGAGGCCGGTGCCTGCTGTGCCCGAAG
This sequence comes from Actinomycetota bacterium, assembly GCA_030650795.1. NCBI lineage: Bacteria > Bacillati > Actinomycetota > Actinomycetota bacterium. The sequence goes on along the minus strand of JAUSDJ010000026.1, from coordinate 208,575 downwards.
AGGAACCCACGATCCTCGACATTCCGGTAGGGATCGACGCCACGGGCAAGCGAGCTGAGACCGACTCGCTCGGCGAGGTGGATGTCCCTGCTGACCATTATTGGGGGGCTCAGACGCAGCGTTCGCTGGAGCATTTCAACATCGGTGGCGACAAGGACCGCATGCCGATTGAGGTCTACCGGGCCTATGGAGCGGTGAAGAAGGCGGCCGCGCAGGTCAACACGAGCGCCGGCCGACTGCCCTCGTGGATGGGCGGCCTCATCGCGCAGGTGGCAGACGAGGTCATCGCGGGCGACCTTGACCGCGAGTTCCCCCTCTTCGTCTGGCAGACCGGGTCGGGAACTCAATCGAACATGAACGTCAACGAGGTCATCTCCAACCGGTGTATCCAGTTGGTCGGTGGCGAACTGGGCACGAAGACTCCGGTGCACCCGAACGACCACGTGAACATGTCCCAGTCGTCCAACGACACGTTCCCGACGGCGATGCATGTCGCCGCCGACACGATGCTCCAGCTGCATTTGCTGCCTCGGCTGGACGCGCTTCGCGAGGCACTGCAGGCAAAGGCGGAGCAGTGGTCCGATGTCGTGAAGATCGGGCGTACGCATCTCGAGGACGCCACGCCCCTGACCGTCGGACAGGAATGGTCCGGCTATGTCGCGATGATCGACGATGCCCGTGACGCCCTGCTGTCGGATGCATCTACGCTCCTTCGGCTCGCGGCCGGGGGCACGGCCGTAGGGACCGGGCTCAACACCACGGCCGGTTTCGATGTCCAGATCGCCGAGGCGATCGCCACGCTCACCGGTCGACCATTCGTGACTGCACCCAACAAATTCGCCGCGCAAGGGTCTCTGGACCCGCTCGTTCGGTGCTCGGGCGGGCTTCGAAACCTCGCCGTGTCGCTGTTCAAGATCGCCAACGACCTTCGATGGCTCGGCTCAGGCCCGCGGGCGGGAATCCACGAACTCATCCTCCCGTCCAACGAGCCTGGGTCCTCGATCATGCCGGGCAAGGTCAATCCAACTCAGGCCGAGGCCATGCTCATGGTCACTATCCAGGTGATGGGCAATGACGCCACCATCGCCATGGCAGGCAAGGAGGGCAACTTCGAGCTCAATGCATTCCGGCCGGTGATCATCGCCAATCTCCTGCACAGCATGCGGATACTCGGTGACATGTGCGACCACTTCAATCGCTTCATGATTGCTGGCACCGAGCTCGACGAGGCGAAGATCAAGGAGTACGTCAATCGCTCGGTGATGATGGTGACGGCTCTCTCCCCTGAGATTGGCTACGACAAGGCATCAGCGATCGCCCACCTGGCCATGGACAACGACTTGACGTTGAGAGAAGCAGCCTTGCGCTCCGCTATCGATCCGGACCTATTTGATCGCGTGATCGTGCCGATAAGCATGACGAAGCCAGGTCCGGTGAACAGCGACTGAGTGGTTGCGCCTGGACACGGACGAAGGTGCGACGTCGACCACTGGTTACGTGTGTGACTAACTTCGGCGTGTGGCTTGGCCCCAACCTGCACAAGAAGGTCGCGCCCTACTAATGTCTCACCGCCGCGAGCAAATCGGCATGATCACCAAACCCAACCCGTCTGGGAAAGCGAGGGAAGTCAGTCGGCGTAGGTGATGGTGAAGAGCGTGAACTTCCCGTTGACCAGAAGGCGGTACTTGTAGGTGCCGTGGCACCACTGGCCACCCTGGCAGTAGGGGTGCAAGGCCAGGTAGGCGATGCCGCTGTCCTTGGTCTGCCACGCATCCTCTCGTTTCCATGTCCCGTCCCGCTTGTATTGAAGCGTGACATACTGCGGCGGATTCGCGGGCCGGACGGTAACTCGCAGTTGGGGAACGTTCCCCCCGGACGTGGTAGACGCTCTTCCTGAAGGTACGCACCCGTGAATGGACGCCGTCTATCCACGCCCAGAAGAATCGTTGGACCGCGGAAGCGACCGTGACGGTTCCCTGCGACTCCATCGCGGGGGATGCCGAGGCCTCGCTGGGTATCCAGGCCAGGACTGCTGCGGCTGCTGTGATTGTCACGAGGTATCGAGCCAGATGTCGATCAGTGTTCATGCCCACCCCGGGGTCGAGTCCGGTCCCGTGCCGGACGGTGAGTCAACTGTAGATGCTGGGCATCATTCGTCAGGAGGAGCGGACTGCCAGCTCGGATCGAAGCGAGGCAATCGCTGAAGACACGTAAATGAACGGCCTCGGACGCCGCATGGGATGCATCCGGTGCACGCGCAACTAGGACCCCGCGTTGGTAGCTCGTGATGGGCCGGAGTGCGGGAGGGCCATACTGGAAGTGATGAGTCTGTGGGGGGAGTAATCGTCATGAAGCGGTCCATGCTGGTCTGTGCAATATCTGGAGCGGCCCTGGTGGCCGGTCTACTCGCGGGGGCGGTGATGGCGCCCGCCAAGGCGGCCTCCGACGCACCGATCGTGGGCACTTGGACAGGTTCCTACGGCAACGTCGTGGTGCAGTCAACCGGGTCGACGTCGTACGCGGGCACGACGATCACCGCGGCGAATTTCGGCGGCCCCTGCACCCACCCGGCAGGCCAGCAGATGTGGACCATGAGCGGGAGCGGCGCGTCCTACTCCGGCACGCACGTAGGGTTCTGGCTGAACGACTGTTCGGCCAACCCCGGGGCGGCGACGTTCGCGATAACCGAGTCCAGCCCGGGCACCTTGACGCTGGTCGTGAACAACGGGTACACGCCTACGCCGACCTACACGAAGCCGGGCACCCTGACCAGGTCGACTCCAAGCCCCACTCCGACGGCTGTGACCTCAAGCGCCCCTCGCGTGTCGATTCGAGCCCCCGAGGATCTGATCCTTCAACGTGACCATGCGGTCAGATTCGAGGTGGGGATCACGGTCGCGGCCGGGGATGAGTTGGTCAATTGGCAGGTCAACGTCTACGACGGGAACAACCTCAAGCCCCTGATCTACGACTACGGACCCATCTACGACCCACGCGGAGGGGCATCGCGCACGGCAGAGTTCTCCTTCCGACCGGACAAGGCGGCGCCGAGCGCGTACTTCGTTTGCGGGTACGCAATGACGAGTGCACAGGGCATCAAGTCGGCCAACGCTCCGTGGACCGCCTGCCAGTGGATCAGGGTGGACCAGGTGCTCTATGGGCGCTGGCAGAATCGAAAGACGTGCGCCTCGCCGGACGACGCGTCCGGCACCTTTGCGTGGATGAGCAGCGTGCGCACGTATGCCGGTGTGCGGGTCGACTTCCGAGATGCGTGCGGCGTACGGGACTCCGGGTACCGCGGCATCGTCATCCAGGAGCCGGCAACGAAGAAGTGGTACGACTTCCGGACGTGGACGAGGGCGCAGGTCGATGACTTGTTCCGGCAGCTGCTGGCCTTGGAGTGCCGAACTCAGATCCCCGCCAGCCGTAAGTATCAGGCCGCGCGCAACGCGTGCCTGAACGGTGCCGCGTCCACTGGCGGCCAGCCGACCGGGGCCATTGGCGCGTACACCTTCTATACCGCGACCCGCAGCGCCTTCCAGCCGTACTTCGACGCCGACCTCACTGCAGGGGGAATCCAGACGACGACCAACCCTGCTGCTGTTCCGCAAGGTGGCCAGCGCGACAACGCGTGACAGGCTGCATTCCGGCTTCCGGATACGAGAACTTCGTGCACTCGGCGATTCTGTTGCGTTGAAGACGAAGAACCCGCTGGACCGTTCGCGGAGACAGTGGCTGTCTTGTTGGCTGATCGAGGTTCACAATCAACTGACGGGGTGTGTGACCTTCCCGAGCGGGGAGACGCGCGCGCTTGGCGGCCGCCAAGATCATCATGGCTGGATGAAGAGTTTGGGCCCATCGATGTCCGCTAGACCATTTTCAAGTGAGCGCAAGCGCATGCGGCGAACGAGCGTGACGATACTCGTCGAGTGGGCTCACGTATTGTCGCGCGAGGAGCCCGAGAGCCCATAGTTCGAGAGTGAACTTGGCGGCTTGTGTGTGTGTTGAATTCCCGGGACGATCGCGTCGGAGTCGTAGGCCGAGACTGCGCACTTGCGCACTGCCTGGAAGTACGTGAACGCACCGGGTTGGATGTACGCCTGGAGTTTCATCCCGGACGTGAGTGCACAGGGAATCGCGAAGACAGCGTGGCTTGCCTTGATTCCCGCGACGAATCGATCAAGCGTTGGACCGTACCTGCAGTATGAGCGCTTGAACACAGTGAGCTTGTTCTTCAACTGGATATCGCACTCGGTTTGCAGATCGGCCAGGAACCACTGATCGACGGTTCCACGCGGCCAGTTGCGATAGTCCACAACCTTGCCTAGATATTGGTTCATCACCGTCACGCCGCTGTAGCCCGCATCATGTTGATCGCAGGCGTCCTTGAAACTCACCTTCACGCCGAAGTAGGTGTTCTTGTCCAGCAGTCGAGTCTGCAATCTCCCAGCGATTGGACCCCACTGCTGCCCTCCACAGCCATTGGCAACGAGATTCAACGGAACCTCCAGCGAGAGCCATATGCACGAACTCTGCGGATAGTTGATCGACTTGTTCCCGGAGGGGTCTTCAGCGCCAATGCATGCGTAATACGGACCCGCTTCCAGCGCATTAGTCGGATGGACCGCTGCAACGAACTGATTCACCAGCACAGCCTTTGCCGGTGCCTGCTCAGCGCAGCAAGGAGTATCGACCTGCGTACCACCGGAATAGATCGTGATCGCCACACGCGAATACCCACTGTCATCACTGACGTAGTACCAGAGATCAAAGCCCTTGCCTTGTGGCACATAGACCACCTGCTGCTTGCCCTCGAAGGTCCCAGGATGCAACTCAACGATGGGTGCATGAGTATCGGAGGCATCACCCATCGCAGGCGCGACACCAAAGGCACCGAGTGCGATCCCCAGCAGCGGCGCAATGAGTCTCAGCGATCTGAACCTGCTCAAACGGACCATCGCGACTCCTTGATTGTCTGGTCGCGCACTTCCCAATGGCCAAGTTAGACGGCCCGGTCGCCAAATCACAAGGGCCGAGGTCCCGTCTTCATCTCAAGGGTCGACGAACATTAGGGCCCACAGATCGCCCCTTAGCGTCGTCCACGTTGATCGGCATGCGCAATTGAACCGCCGCGAATCCGTGGTGATGCCGGACGGTCGCAAGATCAGCTCCCTGGTGTGGGACACCGGCGATCCCGAGATCGCGCTGCTGCACGGTGCAGGTCCAGGTGTCAGATTCCGGATTCGGCTTATTCGTTGTGGGGGCGGAGCCATTGCGTGAACCAGTCGGTTGCCATCTGGGCTGCCGCGGCCAGTGTCCCTGGCTCCTCGAACAGGTGCGTGGCCCCGGGGATGACGGCCATCTCGTGCGTGCAGCGCATGGCGGCACCCGCTTGACGGTTCCAGGCCAGTACCTGCGTGTCCTGTCCTCCTACGATCAGCAAGGTTGGTGCACGAACCTGGTCCAGCCAGTCCGCGGCGAGGTCTGGGCGTCCTCCCCGTGACACCACTGCCGCAACCAGTGAGGGCTCCATGGCTGCGGCGCCGATCGCGCCCGCAGCTCCAGTGCTTGCGCCGAACAGGCCGATCCGCAATTCGCTGCAGTCTGGATGAGTTGCAACCCACCGAACCACCGCGACTACACGGGTCACCAGTGTGTCGATATCGAAGACCATCGCACGGTCATCGGCTTCGCTAACAGTCAGCAGGTCGATGAGCAGCGTGGCGACATGTGCTGCATTCAGTGTGCGGGCGACCCATTGATTGCGGGGGCTGTGGCGGCTGCTACCGCTGCCATGGGCAAACAAGACGATGCCAACCGCATGCTCAGGGACTGCCAAGTGCCCTTTGAGGTCGCATCCTGGCGCCACCGGGATCGAGACATCGATGTCACGCATGGGCAATATCTGTTCCACTGCTAGTGGTAGTTGCATGTGCGGATGCGAGGATCTCAATGACCTCATCGTCAGTGGTCTGTCCGAAGTCCTCGTATTGCTGGCCGACTGCCTGGAAGTTGGCGGGCTGCTCCAGGCAGACGACGTCGTCGACTTGGGCGCTCAGGTCGTGCACTGCCTCACGTGAACCTGTTGGCACGGCCAAGACGATGTGGCCCGCCTTCAGGTGGCGAAGGACAGCAACGGCCGCAGCAGCAGTTGCGCCCGTGGCCAGCCCGTCATCCACAACGATGACCGTCCGGCCATGCACCTGCGTCATGGGCCTCGCACCCCGATACAGAGTCACGCGACGTTCGACTTCACGCTGCTGGGCAGAGGTGATGTCGTCGACCTCGTGCGAGGACAGGCCCAGAGCGGTGACCACGTCCTCGTGAATTACGCGCGCTCCGCCTTCACCGATGGCTCCGATGGCGAATTCTGGGTTGCTTGGTGCGCCGAGTTTGCGCACCACCAGGACATCCAGTTCGCAGCCCAAAGCGCGGGCCACCTCATCAGCGACAGGGACTCCACCGCGCGGCAGAGCGAGTACTACCGGATCTGAACCGATGCGGTCGCGCAGATGTAAGGCCAGTCTCTTACCTGCCTCACGTCGATTGAGGAACATGCGAACCTCCTTGGTCTCAGAGTCCTCCTATTGCCGGTCATCTGTGTCTGGCTTTGGTCAGATCGGCGGGATCGTCTGCTGCAGAGGTGTATTGCTTCCTACACAGGTCTGTCCTGCACATTGGCGCCGAGCAACCAAGATCGCAGATACCCCGCCCCGCAGTACCCAAGCGCGGATCAGGAGTTCGCGCCGGATGAGCCGCTCGCCCGAAGGGCGCGGCGGTCGGCTCACGAGCCCCGGCTCAGCTGGCTCACATCCCAGGGCCAAAGCGGGAAGGTGTCGATAGCAGCCGGGGCAATCCAACTGTCAACCAAATCGAACGGCGCGACTTAGCAGCCAATTGTGGTGTTACCGACCCTGTGCCGTGAGCCTGGTTCGCGTTAGCGGGTTACCCGCCTGACGTATGGGCAGGCGCAGTGGATTCGGTCGGTGGCGCGTTGGAACTTGGCAGTACCTGGTATCGAGTGAGCATCCCCGCCGTGATGTGGTCGTTGACATGGCAGTGGAAGAGCCAGATTCCCGCATTGTCGGGCGTCATATCCGCGGTGATCATGGCCCCCGGCAGGAGAGAGATGGTGTCAGTGCGCATGCCCATGCTGGTCAGGGTGTTGCCGTGCCAGTGCGGGGTGTGCAGGTCGACCTCGGTGCCCATCGCCATGACATACCAGCGCACATGCTGTCCTTGAGTCATCGTCATCATCGGCTGGTTGCCGAAGACGTAGCCGTTGATCGAATGCATGAGGTTGGATTCGATGAAGTCATCATCGTCTCGGTTGACACTCTTCGGGTTCGATGCGTACTTGGCAATATTCGCTGATAGGTAAGGGCTTTGATTCTCGTTGGCGACCATGAAGTTTGCCACGAATTCTTTGTCCACGTCCTTGGGGGACCCGTCGGGATTGGCTTGACCTGCTCGCGTGATGATCATTGGCCCGATGAGCCCAGCGTAAGTGTCAGCGATCTCGTCGACGTGACCGTGATACATCCACATGATCGAGCTCGGGTCGCTTGGTCCGGGTCCTGCGCGTTCGGGGACTTCCCAGGTGTAGGTGAATGTGTGTCCGGGAGCCACCGAGTCGCCGGGCTTGTCTTTCTCGGGGATGCCGTTGTTATAGACGGCTCCTTCTGATGCGGCCTGGTAGAAGACACCATGTGGGTGCATGGATTCTGGGAACCGAGTGTTGTTGCGGAAGGTGACTTGGATGGTGTCGCCCACCTCGGCGCGGATGATGGGCCCGAGATCGCCGAGATAGGCCTGCGAGGCGGGCCTTGGTAGCAATGTGGTGAATCTGGCGTCTGTGTACTGCCGGTACAAGGCTTTGAGATACCTAGAGCCGATGCGATCGGGCCCTTGCTTGACAAACGTGTCTGCAGTGGCATCAAACGGCTTGCCGGTGATGGCATTGGTGTGCCGGGGAGCGTAATCCCAAGGCTGCTCGTCAGCAGCGATGAAATAGGCGCGCGTCTGATGGGAAGGATTGTCACTGGACGCTGAGGATGAGGTCCCACAACTTGCCAGTGCTCCGACAAGCGCGGATCCTGCGATGAGCGCCACGCCAATGCGCATCGCTGTGCGGGCATGGAGTCCCTTGACGGCGCCGAGCATTTCAGGCACCACCAGCGTTTGTCCGAGACCCATCAAGTTCCTCCATCACATTTGGAAAGGCTAACCTAACTAACTCTTCCGACTGGAGGCAAGTCGATTGAAGTGACTACCCCGGGTGTGGTCGCCTCCAGGCTGCGAAAGCGACGCAGGCCTATTCGGAGCCAGGGCGGGATTTGCCTATTTGGGACTTGATGGGTGGTGACTCCGACGGTGCTACCGCATGCCCGCTGGGTTAACCAAGACGCGGGACAGGGTTGACTAAGTCATGAAGCACTACATGGTCACCGCTACAAGAAATGGACAAGCAAGGCCCTGCTACTTGGGTTCTAGAGGTCCTTGAACACCTGAGTGATCAGGAGTTTCTGAAGCTGGATCCATTGAGTAGTGCGGAGGCGCTGAGCGCTTGCATTGATGCCAATACGTGTGGAGTAGGCCACTCCCGAATCCGACCGCTCAGACAATTCGCAAAGAAGGCCTGAAGTCTCCTCGATGGTGACGGCCTTAGAGGTCGTTGCCTGCGTAGGACTGATTGAAGCTCTTATTGGTCAAGGGAAAGTCGGGGACAATCGTGTCGACGAGGGCAACGGGAAGCGCTGGCCAGTTGAAGAACGAGGGGTCGACGATCTTGGCGCGCGTGATGCGACCCGAAGCGTCGAGCTCGACGCGGTGGGCAATCAGTCCCCGCCAACCCTCGACAAGGCCAAGTCCCGCACCTGGCCCGTTGGGCAGTGCCTGGTGGCCACTGCCTGTATTTGTGTCCAGTCGTCGGACCAGGTCCGTGACGAGCGTTGCCGACACTTGGATCTCGCGAACGCGCATCATGTAGCGACTCATGACGTCGCCGCCGGTTTCGACGACGACCTTGAGCGCGGCGCCGAGGTCGACGAAGGGATGGTCCCGTCGCGCGTCGATGTCGATTCCTGATGCGCGTGCAACGTAGCCGAGCGCGCCGAGCAGTCGCGCGGCCTCGCTGCTGAGCACGGATGTGCCGACAAAGCGGTCGCGGACGGTGGCGTTGTCTGTCGTGATGGTGGCCAGTTCAGCAGCCTCATCGGCGATCGATCGGATGGCAGTGGTGTCGGGCAGTTGGATCAGATGCGATCCGCCTATCGAGATGGCGCCGCGCAGGAGTCGGTGGCCTGTCGTGTCCTTGTTCATTCGCAGGAGAGACTCGCGCAGACGAAGAGCATGTGCGTTCATCAGGCCGTAGCCGACATCGTTGGCCAGGGCTCCGATGTCGGCGATGTGGTTGTGCAGACGTTCCAGTTCCAGGAGAAGGGCGCGGATGAGTCTGTCGTTCTCACTGACGTGGATGCCTGCAGCCTCTTCCAGGGCCATGGCGAAGGCAAGGGAGTGGCCGACGGCGGTGTCGCCGCTGATGCGCTCGGCGATCTCGATGCCGGCGGTGGCGTCGGCGCCTTCAAGCATCTTCTCGATGCCGCGATGCACGAACCACAGTCGTGTCTTCAATCGCAGGATGGTCTCGCCGACGACGGAGAATCGAAAGTGACCGGGTTCGATCAGCCCGGCGTGGACGGGGCCGACGGGGATCTCGTAGACGCCCTCTCCCTCGACCTCAAGGAAGGGGAATGAGCCGATGTCCTCAAGGAAGTCCGGATCGGGATCGGCTTCGCGGAGCATTGGGTACCAGCCGACGGGCCAGTGGCCGTGGCGCACGAGCCGCCGGCGTAGGGGATGGCCGATGGGTCTGATGCCGTAGAGGTCGCGCATCTCGCGTTCGAAGCGGCCTGCGGAGTAGTTGAGCCGGGCCAGGGTGGGAATCTCCCGCTCCTGTTGGGAAACGGTGAGCACCAGTTCGACGCGCCGGTCGTCCACGGGTCGCAGGAGCACGTACACGATTCGGAACTGGGCCTCGTCCTGATGGCAGGCGACCATGCACAGCCGGAAGCCTTCGGCCAGGAGTCCCTCGAAGACATCGACCACATCTGCTGCCGCGACGTTGACGGACCGCCGATTGGATCCACCGGTCATCGCCCACCTCCAAGGACATTCGCAGCTTCGCTGAGCAGGCTTGAGAACGGACCCGTGAGAAATCCGATGATTGCCGTCGCCGCGAGTGCTGCGATGAGCGGCAGTCTCGGTCCATGCGCGGAGCGGTCGCCGGTTTGCGGGGCGTGGCCCTGGCGGGCCTCTGGGTCCGGGTCGGTGCCGAACATCATGTCGCTGGTGTGACGGGCAAGGCCGATGAAGGCGATGAGCAGCAAGGCGATGGCCACGGACATCACCCAGCCCAGCCCGCGCTGGAATCCGGCAACAACGATGGCGACTTCGGTGAAGAACAGCGCGAACGGCGGCATGCCGAGCAGCGCCGCCATTGCGGCCAGGAAAGGGATGGCGATGCCGGATCGCCGAGTCAGCAGGGACCGGATCTGAGAGATCTGGGTGGAGCCGTCGACGGTCAGGATGCGGCCCGATACGACGAAGATGCTGGACTTGGCCAGCCCGTGGCCGAGCATGTGCAGCAGTGCCGCCCCGATGGCGAGCGGCCCTCCGATGGCGGCGGCCAGCGCAATGATGCCCATGTGCTCGATGCTTGAGTACGCGAGCATCCGCTTGAGGTCGCGTTGGCGCAGGATGAGGGCTGCAGCTTCGGCTATGGACAGCAGCCCGCCGGCGATGAGCAGGTTACGCATCAGGTCGGGGCCGATCACCGCGTCGGTGATGGCCTGTACGCGCAGGATCCCGTAGAACGCGACTGACAGCAGGACTCCGGACATGAGCCCGGAGACCGCGGCGGGTGCCTGGCTATGGGCATCGGGCAGCCAACTGTGCATGGGTGCCAGGCCGGCCTTGGTTGCAAATCCGAGCAGTGTCAGGCCAGCGGCCATCTTCACCAGGCCAGGGTCGAGCGTAATGCCGGCATTGGTGAGGACAGTCCAGGACAGGGTGGGGTGGCCCGCCTGCACCGTTGCGGCGTAGAGCAGGACGATGCCGAGCAGGGCGATGGCTACGCCGACGGAGCCGAGGACGACGTACTTCCAGGCGGCTTCGAGGGAATTTCGGGTGCGGTGATAGCCGACGAGGAATGCCGTGGTGATGGTCGTCGCCTCAAGCGCGACCCAGAGGATGCCGAGGTTGTCGGCGAGGACTGCCAGCGACATGGCGAACAGGAACGCCGCGATCAGTGTCGGATAGGCGAACGCCTTGTGCTCTGTCGTCCCGCGGGCGGCAAGGCTGCCCCACGTCGCGGTCAGCCCGACGGCGCCGACGACCGTGAGCATGAATGCGGTCAGGGCATCAGCACGCAGCAGGCCGTCGATCGCGGTCAATGGGCCGCCGGCCAGGACGAGGGCGGCGATGACGACACCACTGGCGAGCACTGCGGCGGCGGCAATGATGCCCGCGAAACGGTTCAGCCACGATTTGCGTGCCACAGCGGTGGCCATGACCAGCAGGAGGCAGATCGCGAGCGGCGCAATGAGCAGGGCAGCCATCAGTCGTGCAATTCCGTGAGGTCGTCGAGGTCGGCGTCGCCGTACTCGTCGCGGATTCGACCGGTCAGCACGTACAAGATGAGGATGACGAGCAGGACGTCGAGGAAGATGCCGAGTTCAACGATTATCGGGACGCCGCCGGAGGACAGGAATGCAACCGTGGCGGTGCCGTTGTCGATGACCAGGAAGCCGATGAGCTGGGCGATCGCGTGGCGGCCAGTGACCAGGAGCAGGAAGCCGAACAGGACGAGCGCAATGCCCACTGGGACTGCCTGGATGGTAGGTCCAGTGCCCAGGACGGACAGCGGTGTGCTGACGGCATAGGCCAGGGCGGTCAGCGCAGCCATGGCGATCAGTGAGGTCGCAGTGTTGATCAAGGGGGCTCCGCCATACTCGCCGCGACCGCTCCTGGCCAGGGCCACGGGAAACGCAATCGCCTTGAACAGCAGGACCAGCACCGCTACGCCCATGAGTTCGGGACTGCCCTCCTTGATTGCGATGACCGCAACGAGGCTGGCCAGTGCCAGGCCCTGCAAGGACAGCAGCGGGAGTGCGGTGACCTGCGCCCGCCGCCACACCAGCAGTACTGCGGAGAGCAGCAGCAGCGCGGCGCAGATCCCGATGGCCTGGGCGTAGACGGCGTCGGACATTTCTAGACCTGCACTGTCAGGTAGGACGCCGTGACAGCCAGCAGCGCGAGCACGAAGGATCCGGCGAGCAACTCCGGGACACGGAACAGTCGGAGCTTGGCGAGGAACACCTCGACCACGGACAGGCCCACACCCAGTACGGCCAGCTTCAGCGCCAGCGCCAGCACCCCGATGAGCATGGACATGGGAGAGACTGCGGTTGCAACACCCCAGGGCAGCGTCAACGTGCCGATCAGACCGAGCAGCGCCCCAAGTCTGAGCCAGGATCCGAGCTCGAGCCACCCGAGGTCGCGACCTGAACTTTCCAGGATCATCGCCTCATGCACCATCGTCAGTTCGAGATGAGTCGATGGGTTGTCGACGGGCATTCGGCTCGCCTCGGCAATCACTGCGATGACCAGGGAGACCAGGGCGAGCAGGCTCACAGGCGCTGCGACGGTGGCCGGGGAATCAATGCGCGAATTGACGATCTGGGACAGCGCGGATGACCCGATGGGGACCGACAGTGCGTAGATAGAGACAAGTACCGTGGGTTCGACCAGTGCAGCGATCGTCATGTGACGACTGGAACCCATGCCGCCGAAAGCGGAGCCTGCGTCGAGCCCGACGAGCGCCAAGGCAACGGTGCCGACGAGCAGCACGCCGACGACGACGAACAGGTCGTCGGGGATCAGCGGGAACGCGACGGTGCCGAGCAAGGGGATGAGTGCGCACAGCACCAGACTGGACGTGATGAGAACCACGGGCCCCGTTGCCTGGACCCAGCTCATCCCTGGTGCGCGGAGGGGCTCCTTGGAGAACAGCTTGCGCATGTCGCGCCACGGTTGCAGGATTCCCGCACCCGCTCGGCCCTCGAGCCGACTGCGCACTTGTCGCATTAGTCCGATGAGCAACGGGGTCAGGATGACCATGACGATCACCTGGGTCGTGGCCAGAACCGCTGCGCCGAGTTTCACAGCGTCACCACCAGGAGCACCAGCAGGAAGGCGATGAACGAGTAGGCGAGATAGAAGTGGATCTTGCCGTTCTGCAGATGCCGGGCCGCGGTGGTCATCCGGCCGGTGAGCTCGATGACCGGCAGGTACAAACGCGTCTCAAAGACATCGGAGAGACGTTGGCGGTACTGGATCCGTTCAACGAGGTACTGCGCCTCGGACGAATGCGTGACGATCACATCGCGCTCGGGACGAAGGGAATCGTCGAAGATACGGGCCAGTGGCTCCGCATAGGAGGTCGCGGTGTACTGCATGCGCGGGTTGACGCGCACACCGCCGCCACCCCAGGCAAGGTCTACTTTGCGCCTGGGCCGCCTGCGTGCGTAGTGCAGGGAGACCAAGAGCACGGGGACGACAAGGACGGCTCCCAGGATCGACAACCACGCGGGATCAAGGAGTGCACCGATTCCCGGCACGTCGATGCCGAACAGTCCGACAGACCCGATGCCGACAAGTCCGCCAGCCGCCGCCGCGGCAGAAGCGGTCATGCCTGGGGCAAGTCCGAGCGCGATGACGAGGAAGGCAGCCGCGCCCATGCCCACCCGCATGCTGAAGGGGCTCTCCCGCGCGTCATCGGCCCCCTGGCTTCGGGGCCTGGCGAGGAAGGCGATTCCGTAGGCCTTGACGAAGGTCATCAGGGCAAGGCCAGCGGTCAGGGCCACGGCACCGACCGTCACGGGCATGACAATGGCCAGGATCCGATTGCTGCCGCCGGCACCATGGATCAGCGACTGCAGCAGCACCCATTCAGCGACGAAGCCGACCGTCAGGGGCAAGGCGGCGGCGCCGAGCGCCCCGATGCCGAAGGCGACCGACGTCATCGGCATGCGTGATCCCAGACCGCCGAGCCTGTCGAGGTCGCGCTCCCCGGTCGAACGCAGCATCGAACCTGCTCCAAGGAACAGCGTGGTCTTGAACGCCGCATGCGCCATCACCAGGAGGAGGCAGCCAGCCAGTGCGATATCGGCCACGCCGGTCGTTCCGTACGAGCGCAGTAGTGATGCCGATCCGATGGCCAGAAACATCAGACCGATGTTCTCCGTCGTGGAGTACGCGAGCAGTCTCTTAAGATCGCTGGCGACGGATGCCTGCAGGATGCCGTACACAGCCGAGACCAGTCCGAGGGCAAGGATCAGCAGGCTCCACCAGGTTGTGCTGCTGACGAGGAACCGGGTCGACACCAAAATCGCGCCGTACACACCGAGCTTGACCATCGCCGCACTCATCAGTGCGGAGATGTGGCTGGGCGCTTCTGGATGTGCGCGGGGAAGCCACACGTGCAGGGGCACGGTGCCGGCTTTGCTGGCAAATCCGAGCAGGAGGCAGACGAATGCGATATTCGCGGAGGTCGAGTTCAAAGGGGTCGTGCTGAACGCGCTGAACTGGGTGCTGCCGGCCTGAGCGGCGAGGACTGCGAAGCCGATCAGCAGCAGGAAGAAGCTCAGCTGTGTCATCGCTGCGTACCAGATTGCGGCCGGGCGCACAGCGGGGCGCAGCGCATGCTCGGTCAGGACCAAGATCGTGGATGCGGCAGCCATCAGCTCCCAGAACAGCAGGAAGCTGACGACATCGGCTGCGGCTGCCACGAGTTGCATCGACATCATGAATACAGCCAGGGCGATCCATGATGTTCGCGATGCCGACGGCCCGTGGACGTAGCCGATGGCATACACGGCCGTGATGGCACCCACGGCGCCGATCACGAGCATGAAGAATCCGCCAAGAGGAGTCGGGGATAGCGTCAATGGACCGAAGGGGAGCGCGACCGGTATTTCCACCAGGCCCTGATCGCCAGTCAGCGCGAGCACGCCGGTGACACAGCCGGCTAGACCGATTCCCGCCACGGCTAGGCCTGTCACGCGCGCTCGGTAGCGGGCGGGTACGAGGACCGCCAGCGCGATAGCCATGATCATGAACGCGAGCTGGGCTAGTAGGCCGGCGCGGATCACGTGCCGGTCACCGATCGCAGTGCTTGCACGATCGCCTCAGGTTCCGGCGGACAGCCCGGGATCTCCAGATCGACGTCGACCACGTCGCTGACCGAGCCCACGACTCCGTAAGCCCCGGCGAACATGCCGCAGTTGCGCGCGCAGTCCCCAAGCGCAATGACGAGCCGGGGTCGAGGTGTCGCGTCGATAGTGCGCTTCAGCGGCTCGAGCATGTTCCGGGTCACCGCTCCGGTGACGAGGATGACGTCGGCATGCCGTGGGGAGGCGACGAGTCGGGCACCGTAACGCTCGACGTCGTATACCGGGCCGAACGCATTGGCGATCTCGATCTCGCAGCCATTGCAGGAGCCCGCATCGACATGCCGGATCTGGACTGTGCCGGCAAGCTCATCGGGGCGATCGGCTAGGACCGCGGGGCGGGGCGGGGCGGGTTCGGCGATCCTGCCGGTCGCACGGATCAGCCGAATCGCCTTGCGCAGCGTCATGGCGCCACGGCTGGCTCGGCTGAGGGATACTCAGTCATCGGGCCCGGTTCATGAGGGCGAACACCTCTACTCGTTCATATCCCGGTAGGACCGGTTCGGTGGAACGCCCCCACCACGTGCCCGGCGACGCGGCGTTTGACGAAGTCGCCGGTGATGACGACAGGCTCGGCCTCATGCTGACTGCGAGAGGGGGAGATCACGGGGAACCGTCCATTCAGGTCATCGGGTTGGCGTGGGTGTGTGTCTTATGGATGTGAGCGTGAGCATGAGCGATGGCCTCGGGTGTGCTGGCAAAGATGTGATTCTCGTGCGCCAGATGTCCGTAGACGCCGAGCACTTCGAAGATGTTCTCGTGATCGGCTTGGATGCCAGACAGCAGCACCGTGATGCCGCGGCCTTCAAGGGTCTTGATGGTGTCCCCAAGCACGCGGGCGCCGGTTGCGTCCAGGGTCTGGACGCGTGACATGCGCAGAATGACGACTCGGACATCGCTGACCTCAGCGACTTCAAGCAGGAATCGGTGGGCGGCACCGAAAAACAGGGGGCCGTCGAGTCGATAGGCGATGACGTGTTCATTGAGCAGAGCCTGCTCCTCGGCGCTGTGGTCGGCGATGTCCAGCGGCACCTCGTCTAGGCGGGCTGACTTCGACATCTGGCGCAACGCGTAGAGCGAGGCGACGACCAGGCCGACGACGACGGCGGTGACGAGGTCCAGCGCGATCGTGGCGGCAGCCGTGGCGATGAGCACCATGGCGTCGCCGCGGGTGGCCTTCAGCAGAGCTCGCAGATTGGAGATCTCCACCATCTGCACAACAGTTGCGAGCAGGACTCCAGCGAGGGCGGCGAGTGGGATGTAGGACACCCACTTCGAAGCGACCAGGATCACCAGGAGCAGTGCCGCTGACTGCGTCATCGCACCCAGCCTGGAGCGAGCACCACCGCGGACGTTGACGGCGGTGCGGGCGATTGCAGCGGTCGCGGGGACTCCGCCGAAGACAGGTGCCACGAGGTTTGCCAATCCCTGACCGAACAGTTCGCGGTTTGGGTTGTGGCGCTCGCCCACGCTCATTGCGTCGGCGACGGCGGCGCACAGCAGACTCTCCAGAGCGGCGAGTGCAGCGACGGCGACTGCAGGCACCATCAAGGTGGTCAGATGACCCCATGGGACGGCGGGGAGTGCGGGAGTGGGCAGGCCGGTGGGGATCGCGCCGATCGTGACGACTTCGATGCCACCCCATGCGACGACAACGGTGGAGATCGCGACGGCGATCAGGGACACTGGCAGGCCCGGACGGAATCGCAGAGTCAGCAGCATGCTGCCAGCGACGAAGATTGTGATGAGAACTGCGGAGAAGTCAGGGGCGGCAAGCCATTCGCGGGCCGCGGAGATGGCGATGGTCACGACTTTCTCGCCTTCGGCGGGTACTCCAAGCGCGGCGGGGACCTGCTGCAGGCCGATGATGACGGCGATGCCGAGGGTGAAGCCCTCGACGACGGGCAGCGGGATGTATTGCATGTAGCGCCCGGCTCCAACGAATGCGAGAACGATGAGGAGGATCCCGGCCATGATTCCAACGACGAGGACGCCCGAACCCCCGAACTGCGCCACGATGGGCAGTAGGACGACGGTCATCGCCCCGGTCGGGCCGCTGACTTGCAGATTGCTGCCGCCGAATACGGCGGCAACGAAACCGGCGACGATTGCAGTGACAAGACCGGCGGCTGCTCCCATGCCGGAGGCGACTCCGAAGGCCAGGGCCAGGGGCAAGGCGACGAACGCCACAGTGACCCCTGCAACGATGTCACGCTTGGGGTTGCGGCGCATTGCCGTGTAGTCAGCCCGCTGGGGTAGGAGTGCCCGGGTGAGGACCCAGCCTGCGCGAACCGCCTTGGCGACGTTCCCGTGCTCCTGGTCGGAGGAGGGAGCAAGCAAGGTCACAACAGCCTCCTTGGGCCGGAACTCAATTCCTTCTTCAAACCGTCTCTCTCCCTAATCACATCGAGCAGGATCGCCCGCGCGACGATGAGCAGGTCCCGGATCTCTGGGGCTGAGATCGTGTAGAAGACCTGCCCACCACGTCGGGTCTGGGCAATCAGTCCGGTGCGTCTCAGCAAAGCCAACTGATGGGAGAGGTTGCTCGACGCGATTTCGATCTCGTCGAGAAGTTCGTGGACTGCGTATTCCCGATCGCAGAGCAACTCGAGCACCCTGATTCGCGCAGGATGCCCGAGTATGCGGAAGAAATCCGCCTTGGCCTCATACAGAGGTCTGGTCACCGCGACTCCCAACGTCTTTGGGGGACTTTAGCATGTGAACAGTTCTTCAATCAGCCAATCGTCGAGATTGGATCGGGCTGGCCCTGCCCCGAATTCGGTAGCTTGCTCGTTCGCCGGTTGAATTCCGCACCCGCCAAACGCCCTCCACCCCTGGCACTCTGACAAGAGGTCGAACTTTTCCTCGAGCCTTGTCGCCGCGTATCCATGTGACTGGGAAGCAACGGGCTCACGCAAACTCGCGGGCGGAGTTTATGGACGATGGGGGTGCAAGCCTGGATTCCCAGGGGTGCAAAGGGGGGTTCGCAAGTTGAGCCAGAATCCGCCTGACTCGACAGGGGAGTTGGGAACCAAACGTGCAGCAGGTCAAGGTGACAAGGGAACCTGCAGCAATTCCCGGGTCAAACCTGCGTGCGTGGAATGCTTGGCGCATGTTGCACGTCTTCACCGCACAACTTTGGGCTTGGGACGCGCGCAAGTCTGACACTTGGACTTTCGTTACCGTGCCGCCGGAACTCAGTGATGAGCTACGTGAACGAAGTGGGCTGCGGGCCGGCTTCGGCTCTGTGTCGGTGGAAGTCACGATCGGTGGATCTAGTTGGCGCACGTCGGTATTTCCGGACAAGGAATCAGGCTGCTTCGTATTGCCGGTCAAGGCGGCTATACGCAAGGCGGAGGCGATCTCGGCCGGAGACACGACAAAGATCAGTTTGAGGGTGGCTTAGGCAACCACGCCGGGCCGCTTCGTGGCGGCGCCCTCCAGCCACAGATAGACGACGTTGAACAGCATGTCGCCTGTGTGCCCGTCTTGGCGGAGGTCACCATTGAGAAACGTCTTCAGAGTGATGTCCAGTGGGTCGCCGATCTCATCGGTCGTAACGATCCACGGCCCGATGGTTCCGTGAGTATCGAATGAGTTGCTGACGACCATGCCTGGCTCCAGTTCTTGCCAGTCCCGCACACTTGCCGCGTTGGCTTTGCCATCCCAGTTTCTTCAAGGTGCGCGGTGTAGTTGTAACCAATCGCCAGAAACTTCGGCGGCTTCGGGACGGCCGCCGTGAGGTCCGCGATATGAGCGCCGTCAACGACACCAACATGCAAAGCAGCACCCGAAAAGAAAGTAGCCAACTTCATTGTCGAGCTCCCTCGACCCTTGACGGACGCGAGGCGGTCTAGCGGACACCATTGGCCGCCGGAAGGTGACGTCGATACTGCTGCACGAATGGTGACAAGAGTAGTGAACACCCGCAACCGCGCACCAGTGGAAAACTCGTGGGTTCGGGCCAGCTACACCTTTGCTTCAGGTGGGTCAGCGGCCGCTCGCAGCGGCAGGATCTGTGGCAGATCAAGGCGAGCCACGCCGATCGAACTGTCGGCCATCCCGTAGTAGACATCGAAACGGTCGGGGGTGCCAAGATCGTCGCGGCGGTCAACGCCGGTGGGAAACACCACGTTGGGGATTGTGCCATTGGGGTCTTGCCGCAGCATGGGTTCCAGTACCGGATGCGTTGAGCGGTAGCGGATGTCGTGCGGATGTTCCTCCGAGAGCACCATCACGCCCGCGGAGTAGCGCAATGCGCCTTTGTCGTCAGTTGCCTCGGAAACTTTACTTACACCGTGATACACGATCAGCCAGCCATGCCGAGTGAGTATTGGCGGGGCACCGCCGCCTATCTTCAGACGCTCCCAATGCGACACGGGGGAAGCCAGCCGATGATGTGAGGTGAAGCAGCAAAGGCCATCTGGATCAGTGCCATCAACTTCCATGCTGCGGTAGGAAATCCAGATGCTTTCGTGATGAAGACGCAACGCACGCGGTACGGGATGCAGCGCGGTCTCCTCGGGACGCGTGCCGGGGAACAGCGGGCGGTGGAGCATTGCAAGTTCCATCACCCCCGACGGATTGGGGATCGGAACGGGGAAAACGCTCGCGTCCTTGTTGTCAACGTCATCGAACTCGATACCTGCATGGGGCGTGAAAGACGCCAAGCCAAGCCGGCGCCATTTGAGCAAATCCGTCGACACGGCTAAGGCAATCCGCGGGCCTTTGGGCGACAACGCCGAATATGTCATGACGTATTGACCCAGCGGCTCAATAAACGTGATGCGCGGATCCTCGCATCCACCGCGGCCGTCAGGCCACAGTTCGTAGTCAGTTTCAGGTTCCAGCGCAACGCCCAATCGCTCGACCCCGCAGGGATCACCCGTCTCATCAAACAACACCCGTGCTATGCCAATGCGCGAGTAATTGCCCTTCGCCACAAGACGGGGAAACACGTAGAGATGACCATCTGGCCCACGAACAGCAGCCGGATTCAACACCCCTTCGACCTCCAGCGGATTGCCCCTTTCGGGCTCCATGATGACGCCCAAGTGTTCTAGGTCGAACCCGGACATCAGTGCTCCATTTCGAGTAATGCGTCATGTTGTCTGCCACCATGCGGCACCTCGTGACATTCAATCACCAGTTTGAAGTCATTCGTCGCTGCAAACTGGGCTCAGGTGGCTGCTCACATTTATGGAATCGACTACCCGCTTCGTCTCATGGGGTCTCTGACATGGATTGAAGCGACCCCTGCCGCCTTGACTGGATAGTCGTTCCCGCCGGGGAGCAGGGCATCGCCGATGAAGACCATCTCGCGTCGCGCAATGCCGAGGATGTGACAGATTGATCTGCCCCACAGTTCGGTGCCGCAGCGTGTTTAGCTGCGTCCGTAGAGGCTGCTGCAATCGCACCGCCAACTGCAGACAAAGCGTGGTGACGATGGGCCTACGGCGTTGTAGCCAATTACGGGTATTGAACCAAGGTTGCGGTGTCGACGTACTGTGAGGTGTGTCCGAAAGCCAGCACGCCGATGAGGAATTGGTACGCGAGCTGTACGACCAGTACGCACGAGGCCTGCTCGGATACGTGTCGGGGTTGATGGGAGCTGACCGCCAGCGGGCGGAGGACATCGTGCAGGAGACGCTGATGCGGGCGTGGCGGCATCCGGAGGTGCTGCAAGACGAAGGTCGATCACCACGCGGCTGGCTGTTCACCGTTGCTCGCAACCTGGTCATTGACGCGCATCGCGCCCAGTTGGCTCGCCCGCCGGAGGTGCTCGTGGATCCGCCGGATCGGGCGGGAAGCACCGACGGCGGCATGGATGCATTGCTCACGCGCTTCGAGCTGCTCAATGCACTCGACTGCCTCAATCCGGTCCATCGGGACGTGCTGCTCCTTGTCTTCTACGAAGATCGCTCGATCGCCCAAGCGGCTCAAGCCCTCGGTGTTCCCGAGGGCACGGTGAAGTCCCGGTGCCATTACGCCTTGCGTGCCCTGAGGGTGTTGTTCCAGGAGAGGGGACTGATCTCGTGATTTGCGGTGAAGTGCAAGAGGAGATAGCTGTCGCGCTGCTCACCCGAGCCGCACTCGGCTCGGTGGCCGCGGCCCACGTGTTGACGTGCCCGGCCTGCGCTGCTGAGCAGGCCTCGCTTCGAGGAGTCTCGTCGATCATGGCGGCGGTCTCGACTGCTGATGTCGTATCGGAGGATGTGCCGGTGCCCAACGATATGCACCTGGAGCGCATCCTTCGCGCCGTCGCCGCCGAGAGGGTGCAGCGTCGGCGACGTACATTGATGAGAACTTTGGCAGGAGCTGCGGCCGTTGTGGTCGTTGCTGTCGGGATCGGAGTCGGCTTCTCGGCCGTAGCCCCGGACAACCACAGCATCACGGCGATCGCATCGGCCTCCGGGCTGTCGGTTTCCGCGGACATCGTCTCTGATGGGGATGGAAGTCAGTTGACCATCGCGGTCAGCGGTGTGCCCCAAGGGACCAAATGCGTGTTGAGTGTCCACACAGTTGACGGCGGAACGGAACAGGTACTCGCATGGACGGCAAAGTACGACGGCAAGGCATACGTCGTGGCGAGTTCGCGGGCTACGCCTGATGCGATCGCCAGCGTGACGCTGACGGGAGCCGACGGTTCCATCCTCCTGGACGTTCCAGTCGTCTGAGGCGAGTTGCCGGCTCCACTATCGAGCCAAGTGTTGTACTGGAAGAACACGCTGTGGCTACGCGGTGACCACCAAAGTGCCTGACATGGATGGGTGAAAGTCACAGGTCAGGGCGTAGTTGCCCGCTTTTGCTGGCGCGGTGAACGAGGCGCTGCCGTTGGCTGGCACCTTCACATCCACACCAGCACTTGCGATCGTGACCGTGTGCTCCACGCTATCTGCGTTCGTGACGGTGACGTTCTGCCCAGCTTTCACGTTCGCCGGGCTGAAAGCGAAGCCGGAGATCGTGACCGTATCGGTGCTAGTGGCCGCTGACGTGTCGGATGTTGTGGCGGCGGGGCTTGAAGAAGGTGCGACCGTGGAGTCGTTGGTTGGCGTTGAGGTTGTGCTGGATCCACACGCTGTCAGCACGCCCATCAGGCCGAGCGAGGCAAGAAGAGGGACGGCAAGCTTAGTTAGTGTTCGCATACTTGACTTCACGTCCCCGACCACAGAATCGTTCACCCGCGAGGAACGTTTCTCTGCGTCAAATGATTCGCCCTACAAGCGGTGCTCGGCTCTTTCGGCGGCAGGCTGGGGTGGCCTGAACGAATGTATGACCACAAGGGCAAGCGCGGCAGCGGTTGCGAGCATTTGCGCGACTAGTGTCGCCACTTTCTGGCCGTACCAAAGCGGCTCGTACATGTTCGGCAGAGGACCTATTGGCCCGACATTGACGAAGTAGTACAACAGCAACGCTAGAACTCCACCGCCAGCCACGAGGGCAGCGAACGCCGCCGTCACTCGTCCAGGTTTGACCAGTAGCAGTACAGCCGCGATGAGCGCCATCGCAGCCTCAATGCGGAACAACTGACCCTGCGTGACTGTCTCACCGACTCCTGAGTATTGGCCAGCAAGATCCAGGTGAACGTATGCGTCCACAGCGAGACCGACTACTGCCACTCCCGTGAGCGACTTTCGGAGAACTTTCAAGGCTCCTCCTTCTTGACTTAGCCCGAAGGGATGAGCCAAGTCACTGCTACAAATTCGGCGGACTTTCCCGTGTGTAGGCATCCCGATTTCGACGCAGCGAGGGACGTGGGCTTGCGGCCTCGCGCCTCGCTCACGGCTGCCTCAGTAGTTGTAGATGTCGCCGCCGCCGCCCGCTGGAGGCGTGGTGGAAGAGTCGACCGCCGACCCGGCGGAGGTGTGCGTCGTTATCTGCTTGCCTGAGGAAGACACGACCCACCATTTCGCGCCCGAGCCGGTCGAGCCCTGTCCGTTCGTCTGGCCAGCCTTCGAGTCGCCAGTGAACCTATACAGGGGCATGCCGTTGAGGGTGAGCTGGCGCTTGCCGTCGGACCTCTTAATGAAACCCACTTTTCCGCTGATTCCCGGGACGGATGCCGGCATCGCGCTCGGTGCGGTCACCAGTGGCCAATAAGTAAGGCAGCCGCCAGCGCACGTGGAGTGACCCTTGGAGTCTGCGGCGAACTCATAGACGGTGCGTCCGGTTGAGTCGACGACGATCGTGCCCAAAGAGGTTGAGGCGGTGCTCAACACGGCACGACTTCGAACCTGCGCTCCCGCTCCAAACCCGACATCCGTGGACGCGGCTGCTGTCGCAGCCGCTGCTCCGGTAACAACGATCGCGGCCGCGGCACAGACCGTCACTGACGCAGGGATCCAGTGGCGTCGCGCTTGTCTGGGACGCAATGTCGTTGAGGCTAGTTGGTTGGGCATGAGTGACCTCCGTTATAGACGATGACTACTGCGGAATACGGGCGGCGCACCCGCTCGGTTCACCCGACGAGTAAGGACTGACCGAGGTCTGCGCGGATTCGGCGATCGATGCGCTCGAGGTAGACAACGGAAGAACCCCGTAGCGGCGAACTGCCGGAGGTCATTCTTCGTACTGTCAGACCAGGACCGCGTCAACGAGGCGCAGTAGGGCCTCGGGGCGGAGGGAAGACGCCGACGCCAAACTGCTCATCGACGTGCCACTCAGGATCGGTCGTCAGCGGGAAAGCGGTCTGAGTTGGAGCGCTGCGCCGGACACGGCTGCATCGAATGCCGCCTTCTCAGGGTCGAAGCCGCCTTCGCCGCTGAAGAAGCCGTCAGGAATCCAGGCGAGGATGTTTGCTGGGAGGGCATAGCCGAGCAGTTGCCTCATCTTCCTGAGGGCGGTGTTAGCCGCCTTCCCGCCATGCTCGGCCGCGACGATCAGGGGGGCGAAGTCAGCCCCCACGAGCGCGCCGCCGGTGAGCACCGCGAACGAGTGGTACCAAGGTCCCACCTTGTCCCTCGACACTGCAGGCTCGCATCGCAAACTCGCGAGCTTGCCCACCACGGCGCTCTGCTTACCGAGCTCGGCAAGCATGGCCGGGTGGGACTTGGCGCCTGCCACTGGCCACTGCTCGATGATGTTTCGGCCCGTGACCGCGACGCCCTTCAGGAGATTGTGGGCGGTCAGCACGGCCATCGGATAACTCCCACCCGTCACCTGGAGGGCGAGGCCGAGAACGTCGTCGGGGTTGAGCTGACCCCCAGAAGCGAGGATGGCCGCGCGCAGGCGGTCCTCAAGGGTGACCCCGCCGCGCACAGTACGCGTAGCTCGCGCGTATACGTTCGTGTTCAGAGCCTGCGGTATGTCCGTCTTGCCGAGCAGTCGGTAGATCTGCAAGAGCGAAGCGGAGTTCGGGATTGCCCCAAGGACGAGCTTCTCGCCACGGATGGCGACATCGTTCGTGGCTCCGGGGTAGTTCTGCCCAACCGTGGCGATCTCCGCTGCGCGCTGAGTGCGCGCTGCCGAGCAGTCTGGGGTATTGGGGTCGCCGAGGCCCAGGAAAGTGCCGTACTCGGCCGTCTTCGCTAACGGAGGCACCGTCGGGGTCGGCGTGGGGGTCGGCGTGGGTTTGGCACCAGGCTGCACGAAGCCGGGCCCGATCCGGGAAAGGCTCGCGCACTGCGTATAGGGGCCCGTGTAGGCGCAGAACCAGTTCATCGTCTGGCCGTCGGGGTTCTCTGCCGTCTTGGGCCCGGTCGTTGGCACGAAGCCACTTATTCCTTCGTAGTAGCCCGACTGGCCTGGCGAGATCGGAAGCCACGTGCAGGCACCACTGGCTTCCTTCTTCAGTTGCCGCCACGGCCCCACGTAATCACCACCGTTCAGGTAGCCGCCCACGGTCTGCTTGGGGGTCAGGGTGTACAGCACGTCACCCATATTCACGTTGCAACCCTCGCCCGTCTTCCACGCCGAGCCGGCGCCGAGCACGTAGGCCGAGTTCCCCTTCGAGATCGTGTAGACACGTCCGTTGTCGACGTTGCGCCACGAACCGACGATGTAGCCGTTGATGTCGAAGCCGGCCGATGTAGCGCTGAAGGCGGGTGTGGCAAAGGTTGCCAGCACCAGTGCCGCGGCTGACAGCGGCAGCGCAATACGCGTCCACTTGATCATGCATCGACGGTACACCCGAGGAACCGGGGAGTCACGGTCGTGAATTTTGTCCTAGAACAGATGCCCGACGCCTCGTGGTCGACTTCATTGACGGCATGTTCCAGAACCGCAATAACACCGCGCCGAGCGTATAGAACATCGATTGTAATGGCGCGAGCGACTCAACGAGTGTCAATCAAATCGACTGCAGTCCCATCCATCGCCTCTATGCCGTGCTGTCTCGATGCACCTGAATGAAATTCGCGATCTTGCGATTCCTGCTAGCGAGTGCTTGGGAGAATTCCTCGTCAATCGGACTCAGTGGGCCAAGTACTCGGGACAATATCAACGACGGGAGTGTCCACGCATGTCATCTCGTGTGATGCTGTGTCCCGAATACATGTTGGCAATAAACAACTAATCGCGATTCCAATGAGAGCGCACCCGTGGGTCCGTTGAGATTCAGATCCTCTCCCCGCTATGAAGATCGAGTGAGAAGGCCTCGCGACCGGGAGGCCTTCTCCTGTTAGATCCGGTTTTCCCGGCCCCTGGCGGAGGGGTCTCAGCGTAAGTGTGTCGACAACCCTTGACCCCGCGAACATCTCCTTGCTCATGAAGGAAGCCGACATTCCAAGCTTCAGCGCCAGCTCGTCTAGCGATACCCGACACGGCTGCCGGCTTTGATGTTCGGTGTCCGCAGTGCGCTTTCAGCCGCTACGTTCGAGATCTGTGCTTGCTGGAGCTTTATGGGACAAGGCGAGAGGTGCTGATGTGTCTGATCTTCCACTGCCAATTCGAGATGACCTGAACCGTGCGTATTGGGATGGTGCCCAAGCCAGCAAGCTGGTCATCCTGCGCTGCCCGGACTGCCAGACCTACGTCCACCCGCCTCGCGTCATGTGCACCGCCTGCTGGAATGAGCAACTTGTGCCGACCGCGGTCAGCGGCAAGGGATCGATCTACAGCTGGTCAGTCATGCACTCGCGTGGAAATCCTGGATTCGAGGATCGCCTTCCCTACGCCGTGCTCATCGTGGAGCTTGCCGAGCAGAAGAACCTGCGCATCGTCGGGAACCTTGTTGGATCTCAGCCAAACGAACTCGCAATCGGGACGCCTATGCAGGTCGTCTTCGAGAAGATCAATGAAGACGTGACACTTCCGCAGTGGCGCATCGCCGGAGAACAAGGAGATGTCAAGTGAACAATCCCCTCCGCGACCGAGCGGTCTTTGTCGGGGTGGGTCACACTCCAAGTTCGAGGAACATGGGCAAGTCGCCGATGCGGTTCACACTTGAGGCGTGCACGCAGGCCATCGAGGATGCCGGCATCGAGCGAAGCGAGATCGATGGAATCGTGACCGTGGGTACGCTCAACGAACTTGAAGTGCTGCAGCACCTAGGGCTTGACGGCGTGACTTACCACGCCGGGCCACTGGGTGGTGGCGTCGGTGGTGGCGTGGCAGCAAATGCAGCGTTGGCCGTTGCTTCCGGGCTGTGCGAAGTGGCGCTGGCTTTCGTCACGATGGAGGCGCCAAAACCCGGTGTCACCTACAACTACATGGGGCACAACGGCGCACGAGGTGATGACGCATTCACGCTGCCCTACGGCGACGGCGTGTTCATGCAGCACTTCGCGCCGTGGTATCAGAGGCGTCGTCTGCTTGACGGCGTCACTGACGAACAGATCGGTGCCTACGTTGTGGCCATGCGAGACAACGCCACCAGAAATCCCAATGCCGTCTGGCGCGATGCTGTCACGTTGGAGGACTACCTCGCTTCGCGCTACGTAGCCGAGCCCTTGCGTTTGCTGGATTGCGACATGCCCGTCGACGTCTGTGGAGCAGTGATTGTCACGACACCGGAACGGGCCAAGGACCTCAAGCAGAAGCCGGTGTACGTGAGTGCGATGACCACGGGCCAGCGCCCTCGTCCAAATGGCATCTTCTGGCACGACTATGACGAGATGCCTTACAAGTGGGCAGCTAAGCGGCTGTGGTCAAACGCCGGCTTCGGCCCCGAAGACATGGACTTTGCAATGCTCTACGACGGCTTTTCTCCTCTGGTGCTGTACTGCCTGCAGGATTTCGGATTCGTCCCGAAGGGGACCGCGGGGGAGTTCCTTGGAGCTGGAGAGCACCTGCGCACAGGTTCCCTCCCATTGAATCCGCATGGAGGCAACAACAGCGAGGGCCGCAGTTGGGGCTTCGGTCACGTGTGCGAAGCCATCCTGCAATTGCAGGGCAGGAGTGATGCCCGGCAGCTGCCAGACGTGCACACCACCATGATCGGAGGCGGTGGCGTGGTGAATTCGTCCGCGCTCGTACTGCACAACTGACGTAGTCTCCAGGGGAGTTCAGAATTCAGTCAGATGCCCTGCATGGCGCCGCCACTGACTCGGTATGTCTCGCCCGTGACGAAACTAGCCTTTTCCGATATCAGGAAACGCATCATGTTGACGATGTCGTCGATGCTGCCAATCCGGTGAACGGCCTGCTGGACATTGATCATGTTCTGAACCATGTCGTTGGGCAGATCTGCAATGGCCGCCTCAGTGGCCATCAGCCCCGGGGAGATGGCGTTGACGCGGATATTGGCGTTTGCGAACTCGCGCGAGAATGCAATCGTGAGACCGCGGACAGCGAGTTTGCTAACGCCGTAGGGCGACCCTGGCATGTTTGAGGCCATCGACGAGATATTGATGATGGAACCGCCACCCCGGGCAGTCATGGTCTCCTGGCATGCCAGTGTGCAATACACAACTCCCAGGACGTTCACGTCAAAGAGCGCCTTAGTGTCCTTCACTCCCAGCACGTGGAACGGCTGAGAATATTTGGTCAGGTGCAATCCGGCGTTGTTGATAAGTATGTCGACGCCGCCGAACTCAGCGATCGACGCGGCGATCGCAGCATTGACGGATTCTGAGTCAGAAACGTCGCATGCGACTGCGAGCGCTTTTATGCCTTGGTCGCGCAGCTTTGCTGCGGCGACTTCACCCGCCTGACTATTGACATCAGCAATTACGACCGAGGCGCCATCAGCTCCAAGGGACTCGGCGAACGCGTAGCCGAAGCCCTGCGCAGCGCCAGTGATGAACGCAACCTTGCCATCAAATTCCATTTCTAACCTCCGATGAGCGGGTGCTACCTATCTAGGACGAACATGATGTCGTGGTGACGTGTATAGAGAGACGTGTATCGAGAAAGCCCCGCATCAAAACTGCAGCGAGGGCATGTCGTTTTGCAAGGGAAGCGGAAAGCTCCCGCACCGAAGAGTCGATCTCGCCAGACGTCGATGCTGAAACTGAGCGCGCCAGCAGTCGTTGGTGCTGGCCTTGAGTTACTGGACTTTGGACGGACACCGATTCACAACAGGACCCTTGAGGATGTTGGAGACCGCGACTGATCCTGACTTCACATGGAACGAGGCAGAGATCTTGTGGATCTCGCAGCCGGCCCCTTCGTAGCTGTTGAGCGCGGTGGCCAGCATGCCCCCGCGGATGTGAGCGGTGCGAACATCGACGTGCTCGGCGTTTCGAATCTTGCTCAGGTCGTACGAGCCGACAACTGCGAGGCTTCCATCTGAATTCAAGCGATAGAACACAAGCGTTTCAGGCCAGGAGACACCACCGGCATTGCATCCGATGACAGCCACAACAGAGGCTCCACCACCCATCGTGCCGGAGTAAGACCCGCGAAGGTAGTCGTCGCCGCTTGTTCCGACGTGACGAATGCCGTCGACCAAATTGCCCGCGGGGTGCCCACACATTCCCGCCGGAACAGGGGCGTTGCGCACATCAATTCGCGGGGCGGCGACCGCAGCCGTTGCCATGCTTGACGAGGTGGCCATTCCGAGGGCCAAAGCCATCATCACCGCAAGGACCCGAAGGGTCGGTCGCACTCGCGAACACCAAGCCGTCGTCTGCGATTTCGCGCGCACTACGCACCTCCAAGAACCTGAACTTCATCGGCGACTGCCAACAGAATGTTTACCAACGCTCTCGGAGAGTACGCCTGCAGCGGCCTTAGGGCGTCGCAAGTTGAGCCAGCATGCGATTGCTCTATGTCAGGCCAAAAGATACAGTCAAAATCGTGACGGGCGTCCCCAGGAATGACAGGCGTAGGCCCGCCAGACTCCTGCATACATCGGATTGTCACCTCGCTCGTGATGAAGGCGGACCAGCGCAACTCGCCTTTCAAGCAGTGGTCAATCTGGCCATCGCTCGTCGAGTTGACGTGCTATTGATCGCCGGAGATTTGTTCGACCACAGCCGTGTTGGCCCAGAGATCGTGTTGTGGGTTGCCGATCAACTCAATCGCTTTCCTGGGTCCGTCGTACTACTCATCGGCAATCACGACTGCTTGGACGACGCCTCGGTGCATCATCGTCACGATCTTCGCCAAGTCTGCGATCGCCTCTTCATGCTCGACGACCCAGACGGCGCGAGCGTAGATCTCCCAGGATCCGACATCACGGTGTGGGGACGGGCGATGGTCGAACATGCTCCCGAATTCCAACCCTTGTTCAATGCGCCCGTTGGACGGGCTGATCGCTGGAGCGTGATTGCAGCGCACGGACTGTTGGACGCCGAGGCTGGGCGATCTTCGCCAATAAGGTCCAGCGAACTCGCGGATCTGACTGCCGACTATGTGGCGCTCGGCCACATTCATGTGCACACCGTTGTTCGCGAGAATCCTCCAATTCGCTATTCGGGTGCTCCCCACGCGTATGGGAGTGGGGGGAGCGGCTGCGTGGTCGTGGATTTCATTTCTGGTGAGGGGGCGATCGCGGAGTGGGTGTCGACGGACGACTATGTAACGGTGAGCCCAGAGTTGGCGCTGACTCATCTTCCGTAGTCCGGCTCCGCTTTCGCCTGTCCGCCGCCGGCATGCAGGAGGTGTGCTCAACGCTTGAGTAGTGAGCACGCACTTTCATGAGTGCTTGGCATCTTGGGTCAAAGGCGTTGACGTTCCCTAGATCGCCTGCTTGACTCGCAGGCTCGAGCAACATGCGATCCAGACGATGTTTCGAAGGGCGACGATGCTGAGCCAAATCCCATCCAGTTACCTCGGGGTCCACCTTGCCAGCTGGTTCGGAAGGTAGCCGCGCTCATGGATCTTCAACTCAAGGGCCGAGTCGTGTCTGTGTGCGGACCCGACGAAGGAACGATCGCGGCTTGCCGTCGAGTGCTGGCAGCCGAGGGTGCGGTCATTGCAGAATCGCCGCCCGGCGCTGTCGAAGCGCAGGCAGACGTCGTGATTGCCGTGGGCCGAGTACGGCCCGGTAGCGACTTGCTAGAGGTTGCCGACCCCGATGAGCTGTATGAAGCTTGGACCGACGTGACCAACGCAGTTGACGCCTACCGCGCCGCCCTGCCGCGGATGCTGGCCCAGAAATGGGGTCGCTTTGTCTGGGTGGGCTCGGCACAGGCGAAATCAGTTGACGCAGAGGCCGACGAGTTGGCTGCTGTGGCCTCACTGGGAATGCTGGGCCTGAACAAGGTCGTCACCGGCGAGGTCGGTTCGAGTGGCATCACGGCGAACGCCGTGCTGCGTGGCGGCATGGCAACTGATGAAGACGTGGCCAACGCCGTGACGTTTCTGTGCTCGGAAGGTGCGGCGTATCTCAGCGGAATCACCATCACCGTCGATGGTGGCGTCGGATCGGCGATCTTCTAATGGACTATGGGATCTCGGGCCGGGTGGCCATTGTTTCCGGCGGCAGTCGCGGCATCGGCCGCGCGATTGCCACCGCGCTCGCCAGTGAGGGAGCCAAGGTCGTCATCGCCTCGCGCACTCAGTCCAATCTCGACGAAACCCTCGCTGAGCTGGAGGCCATTGCCCCGGGCAGGGTGCACGCGATCGCGGCCAGCATGACCGACCCGTCCAGTGTCGATCGCGTCGTCGCCGAATCGCGTGATCGCTTCGGACCGATCAGCATCGCGATCAGCAACGTCATCGGCCATGTGATCGACGCGGAGAAAGAGGGGTCGGGCCCCGGAGCCGGGACTTTCGAGGGCATGGAGACCGAGGCCTACCGCGAGGAGTTCACGCAGTTGCTGATCTCCTCCTGGGCCCTGGCGCATGCGTGTGTGCCAGACATGCAGCAGCAGGGTTGGGGCCGGATCTGCAACATCAGCTCCGGCGTGGCCCGTGAGCCGAGCACGCACCTGCCGCACCTGCTGCCCAACGTCGTGCGGCCGCCGGTGGCCGGAATGCACCGCCTGCTTGCCGCGCGGCTTGCGCCAGACGGCATCACGGTCAACAACATCCTCACCGGCTCCATCCTGACTGAACGCAATCGCTCCTACTGGGTGTGGCTGGCGCGCGAGCGCAACACGAGCGTCGCCATCGAGACGCAGGACATGACGCAGCGCATCCCCGTCGGCCGGTTCGGGGAGCCTTCGGAGATGGCGGCGCTGGTCGCCTTCCTCTGCTCTGATCGGGCTCGAATGGTCACTGGTCAGTCGATCCCGGTCGGCGGTGGCGGCAGCGCTCACCTCTGATCGCACAAGTCATTGGATCCAGGGCAGTTTGGATTCGACCCGTTCTGGGCTGTTCTAGTCACTACTGTTGGCGCGGCTGTTGTCTGGCGCCCAACGCCAACGTCCTGATGGCGCGTCAACTGAGAGATGAGAGATACCCATGAAGATGCTCGAAGGTGTGCGCGTGCTGGATCTGACCATGTGGGCGTTCTGCCCATCGGCTGGAGCAGTGCTCGCTGAGTGGGGCGCGGATGTCATTCATATCGAGAATGCAAAGTCACCTGATCCGTTGAGGACTTTGGGCGGCGCAGGAACACTTGAGCCAGGTGGCGCCCATTGGATGTTCAATCATTACAACAGGGGTAAGCGAGCGATGGCCTTGGATCTTGCCAACGACCAAGCGCGAGAGGCGCTGTATGCGCTGGTCCGCGAATCTGATGTGTTCCTCACAAGCTTCCTGCCCAATACCCGCCGCAAGCTCGGCTTTGATGTTGATCAATTGCGTGAGATCAATCCCAACCTGATCTACGCCAAGGGGACTGGTGCTGGACCTTTGGGATCAGAGAGTCACCGAGGTGGCTACGACGGCGCTACTTGGTGGCATCGCGGTTCGCTTGCGTCCAGCGTGATGAACGTGACTCAAACAACTCAGCCCTCCGGCATGGTCGGCCATGGTGACGGAATGTCGGGGCTGGTGTTGGCTGGCGGCATCGTCGCAGCGCTTTTCAAGCGCGAGCGATCGGGCGAGGTTGTGGTCGTTGACTCCTCGCTGCTTGGAACTGCCGCGTGGTTCAACGCCCCGGCGATCATCGGCAAGGCTGTAGATGGGCACAAGGCCACCATGGGCCAGTACTTCCCCCGTGAGATGGGCCAATGGTCCGGTACGACCTACCGAACTGCAGATGACCGTTTCATCGGGCTGCTGCACCTCGGTGACCATCAGAACGAATTCGAAAATCTGTGCGAGAACTTGGATCGCATGGATCTCGTAGCGGACCCACGCTTCGCAAGCCCGATGGATCGCATGACGAATTCAGCTGCCTTGATGTCGATCATGGATGACATCTTTGCGACGAAGCCCCTTACTGAATGGAAGTCGATCCTTCTGACCAGTAAGGGTGTGTGGGCGCCGGTCCAGACGGTCGAAGAAATGCCAGAAGACACGCAGGTGCAGGCGAACCGCATGATTCGTACCGCTACCTATGGAGGCCGGGTGCAGCCGATCGTGATGCCACCGGTCATGTTCAATGAGGATGCAGGACCTTGCGACCCGGCA
Organism: Actinomycetota bacterium; assembly: GCA_030650795.1. NCBI lineage: Bacteria > Bacillati > Actinomycetota > Actinomycetota bacterium. Next base: position 175,438 of record JAUSDJ010000026.1, on the reverse strand, counting down.
CCTGACTTCAATCAGCACACTGATGAGGTTCTTCGCGACATTGCCGGATACGACTCAGCACGAATCGCAGCACTGCGCGACTCGGGAGCGATCGTATAAGTGCATTCATCAGCGGACTCAAGAGTCCGACAGTTGACGACGCAGTAGTCAGACGGCCTTCTTCCGGTCCCGTTCTTCGGGCCGCCCCTACCTGTTGAAGGTGACGTGTGTGACGCCGCTCGCTGCGACAACCGAACTGACGCGAGCGCCAGTCTCAAGCCCGCGGAGGTCGTCCCAGAGTCGGATGCCGCGGCCGAGCAGAATTGGAACTACGGCGACGTGCAGATCGTCGACCAGCCCTGCCCGGAGGAAATCTCGGACGGTCGATGCACCGCCCCCTATGCGGACGTCCTTCCCGCCAGCGACAGCGGAGGCCTGCGCAAGTACCTCGGCGGGTGAGGCAGACAGAAAGTGGAACACGGTTCCGCCCTTCATCGGGGTTGACTCCCGCTTTGCGTGGGTGAGAACGAATACCGGCACCCTGAACGGCGGCTCATCGCCCCACCATCCCGTCCAGTTGGGGTCATCGGGAAAGGTATGAAAGCCAAACATCCCGGCGCCCATGATCTCCGCGCCGATTCCTTGGAAGTACCTGGCTGCGAACTCTTCATCGACGTCGGTGGTCCCTTCGCCGGAAGTGTCACCGAGAACCCGTGCCCTCATTGTGCGAGTGGCGACATATGCCTCGGTAAGTCGCGACCAGTCCTCACCGAACGGATTCTCGGGTGTTTGGTCAGTGGTGGTGGCGAAACCGTCCAGGGAGATGTTGAGGTCAACGCGTACTCGGGTCATGGCTGCTCCTACTTCTCGTGGTGGCGGCCAAGGCAGATGTCGGGTCGATCAGCTTGACTTTGGGCTAGGTTACGTCGCTCGCCCAGCAAGAGGCTGCGGATGTCCGCGCCTACCTCGAGAAGATGACCGACTGGGCTCGCCAGCCAAGCTCCCGCATCTTGAAACTCTGCTACCGATGCGATGTGCGAGTCCGCCAAGTTCGGCATCACGCAGTGGACGGGCGACGAGCCGTACGACCTGGCGTGGGCACGTGCGGATCGACAGATGTACGTGCACAAGGCCCTGCGAGCCACCGAGGCGTGAATCGGGTCGCTGCCCCAACCCTTCCTTAATAACGAATCTGATGTGACCGGCTGTTGGCCGCCCAACGAATCAACGGTGTCAGGCATTGCGTACTGCGCGCACAAATCCGTCATGTCAGGACAAAGGATTCTTGATTGATAACGGAATGGTAACTATTTCGATTCCGGTCTCGCGTGGCTCGAAATCGGCTCCTATGTTCGCGGCACTTCCGTGTGCGCCACATCACACGAAGCGAATACCAACCGACTGCGCATGGTGCGCGGCCGCTCACCACAAGGGGAGTCGAATGTCGGAACCAAGAAGTAATTCACGTCGATCAGCCATCGTGATCGGTGGTCTGAGCGCCGCCATGGTCATATCTGTCGCCGCTACGGGAGCGTCGGCTTCACCTACGCCGTCGTTGGCCAAGGCGGCCAATAATGCAGCGTGTCCCGCCACTGCGGGAGTAACGCCCACGACGATCAACTACGGCTACATCTCGTCGCGCACCGGCCCGGCGGCGAACACCTTCTCGGGTGCTGAGGAGGCTGCTCGCCTGCGCATCGCTCAGGAGAACGCCAAGGGCGGCGTCTTCGGTCGCAAGATCATCTTCAAGGGATACGACGATCAGACCAATCCGTCCACGCAGGTGTCGGTGGTGCAGCAAGCGATAGGGAACAACAGTTTCGGCGTCTCAACGGCCACGAGCACTGTCTCCGGCTATCCGACTCTGAAGGACCAGAACATTCCCACAACCGGATTCAACGCCCAGGCGTTCGGCCAGGATCGCAATGCCTTCGGGATCACTGGTCCGACGCTGCCACCGGGCATCGGCAGCATCGGTCTGATCCAGAAATTGCAGAAGCTGGGTGTCACCAAGATCGCCAACATCAACCACACCTCGGCCGGTGCGACCGCCTCGGGCAACAACACCTCGGCTGCCATCAAGTTGGTGCCGGGTGTCTCTGAGTCGCTGCGCATTGCTGACTCCCCGCAGAGTACGCATGACGCGACATCCGAGGCCTTGCGCATCAAGAACTCCGGTTCCGATGGCCTCATCTACGTGGGGTTCGTCGAGGGAGGCGTCTCTGTTGCGCAAGCTATGGCCCAGCAGGGCGTCAAGCTCAAGGGGATGAGCATCAGTGGTCTCTCGGATCCGGCTCAACTCAAGACCACGGGCACCTCACTTGACGGAGCCATCGGCACAGGTGCCGGTACCGTTCCAGTTGGTGTCAATAACCCCGCAGTGCGCACGTATGCCAATGGCATGAAGGCCGCTGGCCTGAATCCATACAGCACCTATGCGCCAATCGGCTATGTCGGTGCGGACCTGTTCATCCGTGGCCTCAAGGAGGCCGGGCCCTGCCCGACCCGTCAGAAGTTCATCGACAACCTGCGCAAGGTCAAGGGCTACAGCGCAAACGGTCTGGTTCCAGACAAGATCAGCTTCACCCCAGGTCTCACGCCCAACGGTGATCCGATCTCGTGTGGCTGGTACCTCACGGCTCAAGGCTCCCAGTTGATCGCGGACAAGGCTGCTACGTGTGGTGCGACCTATGTCGACACGGCAACAGGCAAGGTGGTGTTCCAAGGTCATAACTGACCAATGACGAAGGTGTTGTGGCCGGTGCCTTTTGGCACCGGCCACAGTGCTTTTCGGTGGAGTCCTCGGTTGACGGCACAGGTGTGTAGTGCGTTTCTCAGTCCGAACGCAACGCGTTGATGCGAGTTCGGCCTGCGTCGCCTTGGGGTATCTCGAGGGCTTTCCCCAAGATAATCTGCGATCGCACGCGTTGACCGTCGCTGGAAGTCTCAAGCCGAATTGAGGGGTGTCGAGGTGAACACAATTGTCGCGTTGGCAATTGTCGTGCTTGCAGGGGTTAGCGCTGCGGCGCTCATGCTCGTGATACGACCCCAGGCGCCCGACGGCGGTTTCTTCAACGATTCCGACAGGGCAACAGGCGTCTTTGGCTCTCGGAACCGGCTTTGCGATCGTCCTTGGCTTGGTCATCCTGATGAGCTTCGAGGTCTACAGCACCGTCAACGAAGCCGCGCGAACTGAGGCGGTCTCGACGAACGCGATGTTCAACGATGAGCACGTGTTCGCGGCGGACGACCAGCGGGTTCTCCAAGGCGATCTGGTGTGTTGTGCCCGCGCGGTGATCTACCAGGAATGGCCGAGCATGGAGGAGAGCGACACCGCGAGTGCGACGGTCGATATCTGGGCGGCGAGACTCGATTCGGCGGTCAGGAACATCACTATTGACGGGCCCAAGCAGCAGGTGAACTACGCCGCGATGCTGGGCACAGCAGGTGCTCGTGAGGATGCGCGTCAAACTCGCTTACTCGAGGCTGAGAGTGTGCTGCCGAATCTGTTCTGGCTAGTTCTGCTGACCGGGGCGTTTGCGGTCATCGGCTTCATGTTCTTCTGGGCTGACAGCGGCGAGCGCAAACGAGTGCAGGTGCTCATGATTGGTTCGGTCACTGGGTTGATTACGGCCAGCCTGCTGCTGGTATCTCTACTCGACTCACCAATCGGATCACAAGTGGGCAAGATTCACCCCACCGAAATGATGCACACTCAAACGCTCATGCAGGCTCAGATTCCGGCCGATTTCAAGTATGCGTGTGATGCCCAAGGCGAGCCAACCGCCTAGCCGAGTAGTGCCAGTCGGGCGACCCGCATGTGTCACGCTCTATAGCCGTATGCGCCCCGTAGTTCAGCCATCGCTTCGGCATCGGCGAGAAACTGGCTGTCCAGGGCTTCGCCACCATCGCATTCGTATCTCTCGGCGCGTTTCTCATTTCACGAGACTTTCGGGTTCAGTCCTGGGCGACGAAAACTCGAACAGCGAGTTGACAACTTCGAGATGCTATTGACGTGGGCCGCAAGCCATTGTATTTTCCTATCAGGTTAATTACCTACTTTGGCAAGTGAGGTCAGTGAGTGACCACGATCATCTCTGAAGAGCGACTCGACGAAACCTTCGCAGCCCTGGCAAATTCGACTCGGCGGGCGATCCTGAGCCGTCTTGCCTTGGGGGCGGCGAACGTGAACGAGCTCGCCGAACCATTCGACTTGTCGCTTCCGGCGATTTCGAAGCACATCAAGGTCCTTGAGCGAGCCGGGCTTGTTTCAAAAGGGCATCAAGCTCAGTACCGGCCCTGTTCGCTGGAAGCGGCACCTTTGGAACAAGTGGCGGTCTGGGCTGAGCAATACCGGCCGGTATGGGAAGCGCGCTTGGACCGCATGAACGACTACATCCAGAAGCTCCAACCGGAACAAACGAGAGACAAGTGACATGACCGATCAGAACTCACCCGCGCAAGCTGTGCGCATTGAACTTCTGCTGAACGTGCCAGTCGAAATCGTCTGGCAAATGTGGACGCAGCCGGAGCATTTCCAAGCCTGGTACGGACCATCGGGAGCAACTGTGGTCGTTGCGAAAATGGAGTTAGTCGTCGGCGGAGCACGGCTGGTGAGCATGGAGGTCATGACTCCCAATGGCCCGATGAAGATGTGGTTCACAGGCGAACATCTTGAGATCGTTGAGAATCAACGTCTCGTATATACCGAGGCGATGTGTGATGAGAGTGGCAATGTCATTTCCCCAGCCGACATGGGCATGCCCGCTGATCATCCGAGCGTCACCACGATCACCGTGGAGTTGGAGGGTCTTGAGTCAGGCACGAAAATGGTGCTGGTGCACGCTGGAATACCAGAAGGCTCACCAGGCGAAGCGGGTTGGATCATGGCGTTCGACAAGCTTGTTGCCTATGTCGAAGAGCGAACCCAGATGTAGCTGTCACCCCCTGTGCACGGCGGCAATATCCAAGTCGAACCCGTGCGCCGATCGACCTTTGTCAAAGGCATCAGTGCGTTGAGCACACTTCGCGTGGCGACTCTTGCCTCTCGCATGATCAGCAGCTGTTGCCCGCAGGGAAGCTGGGAAGGGATTGGCGTACCTTGTGGGTCATGGAAAGGCTCAGACTTCGAGTCGCGGGTACGATTATTGGAACCCTTGTGCTGCTCATCGCGACAGTGTCATCGTCAAGTGGCGCAACGTCGTCACAGACCCAGGGCCGGACTGATCCCAGGGTCTTTGCAATAGGCGACTCGGTCATGCTCGGAGCTCAGGGGTGCATGGAGAAGCACGGCTACGACGTTGACGCGCTGGGCTCCCGGCGTGTGGCGGCGGTCGCACAGGAGTTGCGCGCCAAGTCAGACTTGCCGCCCCAAGTCATTGTGCATACAGGGACGAACGGCGGAGCCCACCTCGTTGACTTGCGCGCAGTTATGCGCGTTCTCGGTCCAAGTCACCAAGTCATCTGGGTCACCGTGCAACTGCCCGACAACACTGGCCGCTACACGTTTGAGGCGTCCACGAACGAGGCCATTCGCTCACTTCCGCGTCTTTACGCGAACGCGTATGTCGCCGACTGGAACGCAATGGCGAACACGCACCCAAGGTGGACTGGGGGAGACGGCATCCACCTCACCCGCGATGGTTGCCGCGGCTATGCGCAGGTGGTTGCCAGCGAGGTCAACCAAGTCTTGCTACTGACGGAACACTATGTGCCGATGCGCCCACTCTTAACGACCGCGACATCGCCCAGCAAGCTTGAGGGTGTTCCAAACTCTGCGGGATCAGCTCACCGCAAGGCAAGGTGATCGCCGAGCACTACAACATTCTCACAATTGCATCGTCAGCGAGCAGCTGACTCTTTTCCAATGGATGTGCTGGAACTGCTGGGATATCTGTCCAATGACAGCGTGATCGAAGGGGTCAATACGACCCTGGGACGCGGCACCAAGATCCCGCTCTATATCTTGGGGTCCTCGCTGTTCGGTGCCCAGTTGGCCGCCCAACTGGGCCTGCCCTTCGCCTTCGCATCGCAGGCACTGCATCAGGCGATCGCGATCTACCGGCAGCGCTTCAGGCCCTCGCTGCAACTTGCTCAGCCATATGTGATCGCTGCCCTCAGCGTGATGGCCGCAGACCCCCCCCCGAACAGGCGCCTGAGCAGTTCGAGCTGCGCCGTCGCTCTTGGGTTCGCGCGATGTTCGGTCGCGGCCGGTCACCGCTCACTGAGCAGGAGGTTGACGGGTGCTTGCCTCGCCACAGTCCGCGATGCTCGATCAAATGTTCACGTACACCGCGCTGGGCACGACCGATCAGGTTCGCGCGTATGTCGAGGGATTCCAGCAGCACACCGGTGCCGACGAGATCATGACCGTGCGCCAGGCAGTGTCGGCTGAATTTCGTTCGCGATCACTGGAGCTGCTCGCGCAGGCTCTGGAACTCCAAGAAGCGAAATTCCGGGAGGATATGGCGGACAGCTGAAGGAGCGTGCGTCAGTCCCTGATGTCGAAATGAGTAGATAAGTAATGGTTTAGTAACGCTTGGGTGCATTTCCTTTACAAGCGGGGAAAGCCCGCCGGATACTGGAGATCTACGCCCTTGTTTTCTGCAAGGGCGTCATCAGGAGGATTCATGCTTCAGTACTCACGAAATGCGCGCTGATCGACGGCCATTGCCGTCGGAGCCAGCGCATCGTTGCTCGTTGCGCTCACTGCCAACAGCGCGACGGCCGCTCCAACACCTGTCCCAAAGCCCGTAGCCTCAACTAATGCTGCGTGCCCGGCCACACCGGGAGTCAGCCCAACGGGGATCACGATCGGTTGGATCGGCTCTAAGTCCGGCCCAGCTGCCACCACCTTCCTCCAGGCATCCGAAGGTGCGCAGCTGCGCATCGATCAGGAGAACGCCAAGGGCGGCGTGAATGGTCGCAAGCTCAAGTTGAACATCTACGACGATCAGACCAACCCCAGCACTCAGGTCTCCCAGGTGCAGAAGGCGATCGGCGACAACGTGTTCGGCCTGGCCGCCACCACCAGCACGGTGTCCATGTACCCGACATTGAAGTCGGCCGGCATTTCGATCACTGGGTTCTCCAACCCGGCCTTCGGCACTGACAACAACGCCTTCGGTATCGCTGGCGCTACCGTGGGATCGAACCCGGCAATCGCTCCAACCCAGATCCTGGAAAAGATGAAGCAGATGGGCGCAACCAAGATTGCGATCATCAACCACGCCAGTGCCAGCGCAACCGCGAGCCAGAATGCTCTGGCCAACCTCGTGCCGTTCGTTCCGGGCATGAGCATGGTGCTGCGCATTGCTGACTCACCCTCGGGTGCGCACGATGCAACCTCAGAGGCACTGCGCATAAAGAACTCCGGCGCGGACGCAGTGAACTACTCCGGCTTCATCGATGGCGGCATCTCGCTGGCTCAGGCTCTCAAGCAGCAGGGTGTAAGCCTGAAGTCCTTTGCCGTGGCCGGTCTGTCCGACCCTGCCGTGCTCAAGACCGCCAATGGTGCCTTGGACGGCGCGCTTGGTCAGACCTACGGCACCGTGCCAATCGGCGTCAACGTTCGTGCGGCCAAGACTTTCGCTTCGGCGATGAAGTCTGCTGGACTGAACCCCTACGCACCGGCTGGTCAAATCGGCTACGTCACGGCTGATCTGTTCGTCAAGGGCCTGAAGGTTGCTGGCAAGTGCCCGACTCGTGAGTCGTTCATCGCAAACCTGCGCAAGGTCACTAGCTACAACGGCGCCGGGCTGCTGCCAGGCAAGGTCTCCTTCGTCCCCAACGGCATCATGCCCAATGGCAACCCGATCCTGTGCTCCTGGTACAGCCTCGCCAAGGGCACGGACCTCGTTCCGGACGCCAAGGCAACCTGCGGTGGCAAGTACATCGACACCAGCACCGGCAAGGTCGTGGCTAGAGCTTCACAAGAATCACAGCGGCGGGTGTCTTCGGGCACCCGCCGCTCTTCTGTTGCACGGCAAGACTGATATGTCGGATTTCATGCGAAATTAAGTAACGAAATAGCAACAATGCGGTACTTTGTCTTCGTTCTATCGAAAGCCATTCCATACTGCACGTCTTCGTCGCCGCACAGTGCGGTGATGCCACTACTGGAGGATTCAGTGCTTTCAAATCGAAATGCGCGCCGATCGACAGTCTTCGCTGTCGGTGCAAGCGCGTCGTTGCTGTTGGGCCTCACGGCCAATAGCGCAACAGCTGCCCCAACGCCGGCCCCCACAAAGGCCGCCGTCTCGACGAATGCCTCGTGCCCGGTAACGCCAGGTGTGACGCCAACCAGCATCTCCGTTGGTTGGATCGGCTCCAAGACCGGACCTGCTGCCACCACCTTCATCGGCGCATCCGAAGGCGCTCAGTTGCGCTTTGACCAGGAGAATGCCAAGGGCGGCGTCAATGGCCGCAAGCTCTCGCTGAAGGTGTACGACGACGCCACCAACCCCAGCACCCAGGTCTCCGTTGCCCAGAAGGCCATCGGCGAAGAGGTCTTCGGCCTCACCAGCGCCACCAGCACCGTGTCGATGTACCCCACGCTGAAGAGCGCGAACATCCCGATCGTCGGATTCACCAACGCGGCATTTGGAACTGACCTCAACGCCTTCGGCATCACCGGCGTCACCACATCAGCAACACCGTCGCTTGCCTCAACTGGCGTGCTTGAGAAGATGAAGCAGATGGGCGCGACCAAGATCGCGATCATCAACCATGCAAGTGCTGGCGCAACTGCGTCACAGAATGCGCTAGCCGCAGTGGTTCCCTTCGTACCGGGCATCACCACAGTGCTGCGCATCGCAGACTCCCCCTTCGGTGCTCACGATGCAACGTCTGAGGCACTGCGCATCAAGTCCTCCGGCGCTGATGGCGTCAACTACTCCGGCTTCATCGACGGCGGAATCTCACTGGCCCAGGCTCTCAAGCAGCAGGGCGTAACCCTGAAGTCCTTCGCTGTCGCCGGGTTGACTGACCCAGCCGTGCTCAAGACATCCAATGGTGCCCTTGAAGGCGCTCTGGGTCAGACCTACGGCCCAGTGCCGATCGGCGTGAACGTTCGCGCGGTCAAGACTTTCGCTGGCGCAATGAAGGCTGCTGGCTTGAACCCCTACGCACCAGCTGGTCCGGTCGGCTACCTCAGTGCTGACCTGTTCATCAAGGGCCTGAAGGTCGCTGGCAAGTGCCCGACGCGTGCGTCGTTCATCAGCAACCTGCGCAAGGTCAACAACTACGACGGAGCCGGCCTCATCCCGGCCAAGGTCTCCTTCGTGCCCAATGGCCTGATGCCTAACGGCAACCCGATCACCTGCGGTTGGTACACCATCGCCAAGGGCACCGATCTGATCCCTGATGCCAAGGCAACCTGTGGTGGCAAGTACATCGACACCACCACCGGCAAGGTCGTATTCGGCAGCTAGTCGCAACTCCACATGACAGTGGCGGGTGCCTTCGGGTGCCCGCCACTGCTCTGTCTCACCGTCGAATTCACAGGGTTGTGCTGGTGGCGGTGCATCGACAACCAAAATCTCACTGATTGCGCGCGAGCGCTTTGTGAACGCTCAGCGTGACGGCAACGATGGCTGACGCCAGAAAGATTGAACCAAGAACGTCAGTCATCCAGTGGGCTCCGACTATCAGCCGATCCAGGGCCATGACCAGAGTCACCAACAATGCGGTAGCGGTACCAATTGCCCGCTTGACTGCGTCCAAGTAGTACCAAGCAAGTCCAAGGGCGACGAAGGCGATCGTCGCTACAACCAGCACGTGTCCTGAAGGGAAGGATCCCTCTGATTCGGAAGCCAGGTTGATCGGAGCGACGGGCCGCGCGCGCGCCTCAAGGTGCTTGGCGGCGTAGCCAACTGCGTAGGCGATGAAGACCGAAGCGCCAAGCAGCGCCGCCTCGAGTCTGCGCCCGAAACGCCACAACACAAGTGCTGCGACAATCACCACTCCAATGAGCACGGCTGGCGTCGTCGCCTTGGACAAGAGCAGTCCGCTCTGACCTTCACTGAGCGTTCGGTGTGCGGCGAACCACGAAGAAATGGGTGCGTCCATGTAGGTCGCGCCATTGTGATCACCTACACCGTCGCACATCCAGGTGAAGCCGGCCACTCCAGCCAACGCAATCAGGGCGAAAGGCAGGAATTTCCGTGCTCTGCCAAATGACGGGATGGCCCAGTTCATGACGAGCAGCACGACGACTCCGGACTTCGGGGCTATCAGGATAAGCGCGGCCTTGGGGCCGGGCAGCAGGCTCGCAGCTTGGCCCCAGGGAGGCTTCGTGTGAGACGGCTTACTGCGTTGCCAGAAGGTGGCGCATCGACGAGACCTGCGCCGTTTGCCCAGTCATGATCGAGAGGGCCAGCTTGCGGACTGCCGGATCCTTGGTGGTTGCGAGCACCTGTTTGGCGTCGGTGATCGCACCTTGATAGTGGCTGATCATCATGCGCAGCCACATCTTGTCGAATGCTGCGCCGCGCGCTGCCGACAGTTTGGCCATATCGGCGTCGGTCATCATTCCTGGTTCGGCAGTGCCACCCATGTCCATTCCAGCCATCGGGTCGCTGCTGGATGGCTTCGCGGTTGAAGTTGAGGTGCCGGAGGATTCAGAGACGCCCCACTTGGCCAGCCAATTGCCCATCATCGTGATCTCAGGGTTCTGAGCTGCCTTGATCTGCTTGGCAAGTGTCATGACGGCGTTGGACTTGGCATGTGCAAGCGCCAAATCCGCCATGTCGATTGCCTGTCGATGGTGAGGGATCATCATCTGGGCAAAGGCGATATCCCCTTTGGCTCCTTTGGTCAGGGTTATGGATGTTGAAGACTTGGGCGCGGGACTGGTCGCGGCGTTGGCGAATTCTGCGACACCGAAACTGGTCAGCAGGGCAGCGATGGCAAGTCCGGTGCCCGCGATGGCGTGTGGGCGTTTGTACATTTGGTGGTGACTCCTTGGTTGTGGTGATGCTGAGTTGAGTTGTCGCCGAAAGTGAGCCGGGTAGCCGTAGTCGCGGTCTAGATCGCGTAATCCAGCCGCGTCATCATTCCGGCTTCAGCGTGATAGGCGTTGTGGCAGTGGACCATCCATTTGCCGGGGTTATCAGCTATGAGGTCAACATTGACGGCCCCCATCGCAGGCACCAGAACGGTGTCCTTGCGGGGTCCGCTGCCACCGGCATCGCCGATCTGAAAACTGTGCCCGTGCAAGTGGATGGGGTGCGACATCATCGACTGATTGACGATGCGCAAGCGACCCATTTGACCGGTGCGAATCGTCAATGGATTGGTATTTTCATAGGTGCTGCCATTCATGGTCCACTCGTAGGGAGCCATCGCTCCAGCAAGAACGAGGTCCTGAACTGTGTCGGGCGCGCTGGACGGCAATGCGGTGCCGGGGGTGCCTTGGAGTGATCCGACGGTCAGGGGTTGAGCGTTCAAATTGCCTGGCCGGTAGCTCGCCTCGGGCACGGCACCGCCGCCGGTTCGTACGAGCGCGCGGGCCATGCCTTGCTTGCCGTAGGGCTGGGCTGCGAAGGTGAACACTCCGTCGCCGAGTGTGACGACAGCGTCATATCGCTCCCCCATGCCAAGTCTCAGCGCCTGCGTAGTGATGGGCTGTACGGCGTACCCGTCGGTGTGGGTGATGCCCAGGTCGTGGCCGTCCAGCGCAACGGTGAAGATCGTGTCAGCTGATGCGTTGATGATGCGCATGCGCACCCGCTGGCCAGGTTTGGCGGTCAAGGTGTCGGGGTCTGACGCCATGCGTCCGTTGATCAGGTAGGCCGGGTAGGTGACATCGCCGCCATCCATTCCTGACATGCCCCCGCTCATCCCGCCGCCCATATCCATCCCGCCCATCCCGCCAGATTCGCTACCGCCGGCTGATTGCAATCCCGCCATGATTTGCTCTGGACTCTGGCCCAGATCATCGGTCCAGTCATCCAGCATCAAGATCCATTCCGCGTCATAGGCGCCAGGCTCACTGGCCTCATCGACTATGAACGGCGCATAGAGCCCGCGGTCCATTTGCAGTCCGTGGTGGGGATGGAACCAGTGCGTCCCTGCGTTGGGGACCACGAAATCAAAATCGAACGTGCCGCCAGTTGGAGTTTCAGGTGTTGTCACACCCGGAACGCCGTCCATGGCATTCACGATTTGCAGGCCGTGCCAATGCACGCTGGTCGCCATCGGCAGACTGTTCTTGAAAGCGACCTGTACACGATCTCCTGCAGTTGCGCGTAATGGGATACCCGGGATGGTGTTGCCGAACGCCCAGGTGTTCACGACCCGACCTCCGAGGTCAACGCGAGTCGGCTTGGCTTCGAGGGTGTATTTGAGCAGTCGGCCCGAGGTGGCGCGGGCGGTCGGCAGCACCGCGGAGTTGCCGCTAGCCAAGGCACCAGGGTTGCCGCCGCAGGCAGCGACGCCTAAGGCCAGACCAGCCCCAAGGAAGCCCAGACCGAATTTTCGGCGAGTCATCTCCATGGCGATCCTCCTGCGCTGCGTGTGGGTGCGTATCTCGTAGTGGATCAATCATCGAGCCGGGTCAGTAGAGGAATCCGCAAGAAAGAATGAAGATTCGATAAAGGACACAGACACGGCTCCTTCATCAAATCTTGATCAACATGGTCGCCGATCGATATCCAACGGGACGACAATGGATAAATAGAGCACTGCGAGGTGCCATGGAAGCAAGGAGGCCCGCAGATGATGTACTGGTTTGGAGACGGCAACGGATGGAGCGGCGGGAACTGGTGGGGGATGGGCTTCATGATGATCTTCTGGATCGCCCTCATCGGCTTGGGGATCTGGGCAGTTATTCGGTACACCCAAGGCGGTGGGAAGCGGACGAGCGTGACCTTTGAATCCCCGCGCGCAATTCTTGATCGGCGCTTCGCTGCGGGTGAGATCGACGCGGAGGCCTATGCCCATGCACGTCGCTTGTTGGAGCACCCGGGGTCGCCTGCAGATGGCTGATGCCCTGCGCGTGCTCGTGGTTGACGACGAAGTTCCCTTGACCGCTGTGATCAGCAGTTACCTTGTTCGAGAAGGTTTCGACGTGGCTCTGGCTCACACGGGTCCCGACGCGGTTGAACTCGCGCAGTCCCATCGCCCGGACTTGATTGTGCTGGATGTCATGCTTCCTGGATTCGATGGAGTCGAGGCGTGCCGACTCATCCGCCAGTTCAGCGATGCTTACATCATCATGCTGACCGCTCGCGATGAGGAAGTCGACAAAGTTCTAGGTCTCACCATGGGAACCGATGACTACCTAGTGAAGCCCTTCTCCCCACGCGAACTCATTGCACGAGTGCGGGCAATGCTGCGCCGCCCACGCTCCTCGAACATGGTGTCAATTCCGCAGGCGCCGATGTCGATCGGGGGTTTAGAGGTCGATGGGCAGGGGCGCTTGACCGTGGTCGATGGGCAGCCTGTGGAATTGACTCGCACAGAATTCGATCTGTTGGCCGCTTTGATGGCGCGCCCGCATGCAGTGCTGTCCCGCCGCCAACTGATCGAAGCCGTGTGGGGACCTGGCTGGGTGGGTGACGAACACATTGTCGACGTGCACATCGGCCACCTGCGCACAAAACTCCACGACGAGGCATCTGATCCACGGTTCATACGAACCGTGCGCGCGGTCGGCTATGGCCTGGTAATCCAAACATGAAACGCAAACCGAGATTCGCCACTCGAATGATGCTCGTGCAGACCGCCGTCGTAGGGGTAGGTGCGCTGACGCTCATCGCGACCGCCTGGATCGCGGCGCCCATACTGTTTCATCAACACTTGAGTCATCTGGGCATGGTGTCTGCGGACGTGCAACTCCATGCCGAAGAGGCGTTCGCCTACTCCTTGGTCATTTCCGTCACTGTGGCGACGGTGGTATCGATGGCCGCCGCAGCTGTCGCATCGTGGTTCCTAGTCCGGCGCGTGTCGCGACCGATTGAGGAGCTGGCGAAAACTGCCGAGTCAGTGGCGGCAGGCAACTTCGAAGTGATCGTCCCGGACGCCGGATTCAGCAGCGAGCTTGAGCAGTTGTCGAACTCATTCACGCTCATGGCGGCGAGGCTCGGTGACTCCGAAGCGGCACGTTCGCGACTCCTCGCCGACCTCGCTCACGAACTGCGCACGCCCCTGGCAACACTTGAGGCTTACATCGACGGCCTCGAAGATGACGTCATCGTGCGAGACAGTGACGCTTGGGCAACGATGCGTCACCAAGTCCACCGGCTCGAGCGCCTAGCAGGAGATTTGCGCGAAACCGCCGCCGCCGAAGAGCACGCCCTGGGCCTGAAGCTCGCACTTGTCGATATTCGTGACACGTGCGCGGCAGCGGTCGCAGACGCGACCGTGCAGTACCAAAATCTGGGAGTCTCGTTGACTCTTGTGCAATCAACGGCGGTCTTGCCTGTGATGGGTGATGAACTGCGCTTGCAGCAAGTGTTGGCCAATTTGCTCGAGAATGCACTCCGGCACTCTCCCGCAGGTCTTGAAGTGAAGGTGCTTGCGCGGCTTGATGTTGCTGACGTATGTGTTGAAGTCATCGATGAAGGGGCCGGAATTCCACCAGCCGAAATCGGAAGAATCTTCGATCGATTCCATCGCGTTGATCCGGCCCGAGTATCAACGGGCATTGGCGGCAGCGGTTTAGGTCTGACCATTGCCAGAGCAATAGTGAACGATCACGGGGGATCACTCGAAGCTTCCAGCGACGGGCTTGGGCAAGGTGCGACATTCACCATGAGCCTGCCCAAGTACGTCGAAGGAATCTGAGTTCGCACTGATGAAGGCAGCCTCGCAAGTTCGGTGCCTTTCGCGTTTCGTACCGATCGCCCGGAGCTTGGAAATGGAGTACTGGGACGTGATTGCTGAGGAGCGGACGGACTTCGGCAAAGCGCCTACCTGTGTTCTGCGTCCGAAGGCCGCCCGGCCGGCCTTGAGTTGTGTTGCCTGCATTGCGCGTCAGATAACGCGTTGGCGGTCACAGGCAATTCACCCATTCCTGAGTACTGGCCGGCGATCTTGTTGGTGAGTTCCAAGAGGGTATGACTCGCGTGGGGGTGGGCTTCGTACTTCAGCGAGGTGACCGGCCGATCGTGGTCATGGTCGCGCACGCGTCCAATGAATTGCACCACAGCCCCTGCGGTGGGTGTCTGGACGAAGACTTCCAGCGCATCGATGTCGACTGGCGTTGCTACTACTCCGGCGTGGGTGAGTGCCGAAGTCAGGGTGGTATCTCTGATCTTGAGCGGTCCCTCTGACATCCTGACAAACAGCATCGTGGAGTCCGGCATCTGAGTTGTTCGTCCGGTGTCATTCTCGCCGGCAGGGAACTGCGCATGGGTGGGAGTCAACGAACGCTTTCCCAACCCCGACGGGGTGGGCGATTGCCGGATTCTTGCGGATCACGACCGCGATAGACCACATAGGGCCGAAATAGATAGCCGAACGGGGCGCTGAAGGCGTGCACTAAGCGAGTGAATGGCCAGATGATGAACAAGAGCATGCCCGCGATTGCATGCACGTGGAACGACAGCGGTGCCGCGGCCATCAATTCCGGTTGTGGATTGAGCAGGAAGATCGACCGAAACCATGGCGAAACTGTTTCACGATAATCATAGGAATCCCCAAGGATGCCCGATGCGACAATCGTTGTGACTAGGCCCAAGCAGATCGCAGCGACAAGGAATAGGTACATGGTTTTGTCGTTCTTGGTGGTAGCTGCAAGTACTGGGCCGTTAGTACGGCGGCGGTAGATGAGCATGGACATACCGAAAAGGGTGCAGCCTCCAGCGACAGCACCGAGTCCCACTGCCATCAGGTGGTAGGCGTCCTCGCTCAGACCAGCGGCTTGCGTCCAATTCTCAGGGATGAGCAAACCGGAAATGTGCCCCATGAGTACCGCGAGGATGCCAATGTGGAAGATGGGGCTGGCGATGCGGATCAACTTGCGTTCGTAAAGTTGGCTTGAGCGAGTGGTCCAGCCGAACTTGTCGTAGCGGTAGCGCCAGAGTGTCCCGGTCAGAAATACAGCGATAGTCACGTATGGCAGCGCGACCCACAGCAGAATATCGACGGTGCTCACCGACGTGACCCGATTGGCTCAATAGTGATACTGACTCCGAATGGTTCTAGCCCGACCTGCTCGACGGGCGGTCCGGAGGCAGCAAGGTGAGCCATCCGTTCGCGAATTTCAGGGGTCAGGCTTGGGAGAGTGGCGATCACCGAATCGAGCACATGCACATATGCCGAATCCATGCTGGCCAGTGCATCGCGCAGGAGATGGATGGCACCGCGGTGTTCAGCAAGTAACGCATTTCCGGTGAGTGGGTCTCCGACCGCAGCGAATTCGAGGACGACGCAGAGATGATCTGCGAGTTCCTCGCTACCCAGGTCGAATCCTGCTTCGAGGTAGGCCTGCTTGAAGCGCAGGATGGCCCGTCCGCGGTTGCGGGTATCTCCGTCGGTCCAATAACTCAGGTATGGGCTCGCTTTGCGCTTCATGTCAAAGGTCATGACGTAGTGCTGTTGGATCTCAATCAATGGTGTGCCATGAACATGGTCCAAGAACGATTGCAGCGGGGCTCCTGTGCTGGATGGGAATTCAGCGACTGCAGTTGCGATCTGATCCAGCCGCGAGAGCAGCAGGTCGTCGGGGTACGACAGTAGCCAGGAGGCGGCCAGCCGCGCACCCGCAATGTAGTTGGGTTCCAGCGAGTCAGTGTTCATCGGAGTCTCCAGAACCGATCCAATTTCGAAGGTTGAGGCTTAGTGACTCCAAAGGAATGAGAACTTCGGATGTTTGACGTTTCTTCAGCGAGTGAAACGTCTCGACAGCTACCGGCACCGGGCGACCAGAAGATTGCCCAAACGGGCCCGAAGCACCCTCGGAGTCGGACTCGTAATTGACTGCGCAAGCCAGTTCCTCGAGATCACGTGCAGATTCAGCGTGTGCCTTGGGAACGACATACCGGTCTTCGTATTTCGCGATCGCGAGGAGTCGGTACATCTCGTACATGGTTTCCTCGTCCATCCCGACGGACTCTGGTATTTCTGGTCTTGGGTCGCGACCGAGATTGACGTCACGCATATAGGAACGCATTGCAGCTAACTTACGAAGCGAGGCCTCGACAGGTGCAACGTCACCTGCCGTAAAGAGCTCTGCCAGGTACTCAATGGGGATGCGAAGGGAATCGAGGGCACCAAACAAGTTGTCAGCGTCCTCGGCATCGTGGCCCGTATCGCGCAACGCGTCAACAACAGGTGATAGAGGCGGGACGTACCAGACCATCGGCATCGTGCGGTATTCGGGGTGCAAGGGGAGCGCAATCTTGTAGACCTTGGCAAGTTTGTAGACAGGGGACCTCCGTGCAGCGTCAATCCAGTCTTCGGCGATTCCGTCACGTCGCGCGGCCGCCTGCACAGCTGGATCGTTTGGGTCCAGCAGGAGATCAATTTGAGCCTGCAGCAGTTGATGCTCGTCTTCAGTCGCCGCTGCGGCGGTGACCTTGTCTGCATCGTAAAGAAAGAGTCCGATATAGCGAAGTCGGCCAACGCAGGTTTCCGCGCACACAGTTGGGAGACCCACCTCAATGCGTGGGTAACAAAGAGTGCACTTCTCGGCCTTACCCGTTTGATGATTGAAGTACACCTTCTTATACGGGCAGCCACTGACGCACATGCGCCAGCCTCGACATTGATCCTGATCTACAAGGACGATGCCGTCCTCAGAGCGCTTATACATGGCACCTGAGGGGCAAGAGGCTACGCAAGCCGGGTTGAGACAATGTTCGCAAATCCGTGGCAGGTAGAACATGAAGGCTTGCTCGAATTCCATTTTCACGCGATCGGATACCTGGTCGCGAATTTTGACCAGAACAGGATCCAGGGGCGCCAATTCAGGTCCACCTGCGAGGTCGTCGTCCCAGTTCGCTGACCAAGCGATCTTCATGGGTTTGCCTGAGATCAAGGATCGGGGACGGGCAACAGGGGTGTGCTCGCCTAATGGTGCGGAGATGAGGGTGTCGTAGTCGTACGTCCAAGGCTCGTAGTAGTCGCTCAGGACCGGCAGATTGGGGTTGCTGAAGATTTGGAGCAGGCGTTTCATGCGCCCACCTGATCGCAGGCGCAACTTTCCGCGCTTCAGACTCCACCCTCCCTTCCACTTTTCCTGGTCCTGGTACGTGCGCGGGTAACCCTGACCTGGGCGAGTTTCGACGTTGTTAAACCACGCGTATTCGACGCCAGTTCGATTGGTCCAGGCTTGCTTGCATGTCACCGAGCAGGTGTGGCAACCGATGCACTTGTCGAGGTTCATCACCATCGCCATCTGGGCCATGACGCGCATTAGTAATCGACTTCCTGTGAACGACGCCGAATCACGGTGATCTCGTCTCGTTGGTTGCCGGTTGGGCCGAGGTAGTTGAAGGCGAAGGACAACTGGGCGTAGCCGCCAACGATGTGAGTCGGTTTGATCATGAGGCGAGTAAGCGAATTGTGAATTCCTCCGCGAAGCCCCGATGTTTCGGCCTTGGGCACGTCGATTGTTCTGTCTTTGGCGTGATACATGTAGACCGTTCCTTCGGGCATGCGGTGGGAGACGATTGCTCGCGCTACCACTACGCCGTTGCGGTTGTAGGCCTCAATCCATTCGTTGTCCTTGACTCCGATGGCACCGGCGTCCTGAGGGCTCATCCAGATCTCAGGTCCACCGCGCGAAAGCGACAACATGAACAGGTTGTCTTGGTATTCGGAGTGGATTGACCATTTTGAATGCGGGGTGAGGTAGCGCACGGTCACTTCCTTTCCGGCGCCGGTGTGTTGGTTGCCGTCGAGTCGGTGGAGATTAAGCGGCGGACGAAAGGTTGGCATGTTCTCACCAATTTCGCTCATCCAGTCGTGGTCGAGAAAGAAGTGCTGACGTCCGGTGAGCGTGTGCCACGGCTTGAGCCGCTCGACGTTGATGCAAAATGCCGTGTACCTGCGCCCACCGTGTTCGCTGCCTGACCATTCAGGGCTGGTGATGACTGGGACGGGGCGGGACTGGGTATCAGGGAAGGTGATTCGTTTACCCTCTTCTTCCAGGGCCAGATCGGCAAGAGGCTGCCCTGTGCGCTCTTCCAGGGCGCGGAAACCTTGCACTGCGAGCCGACCGTTGGTGGTACCCGATAAAGCGAGGATCGTTTCGCATGCATGGATATCGCTTACCAAGGAGGGTCGTCCCGCAGCTGGTCCGTCGGGGATCACCCCGTTCTTTGAAGCAAGTACGCCGATCTCCTCGACGGGAGAATATGGCACGCCTTTGGTCGTCATCCCTAACTGCTCCGTGAGTGGTCCAAGCGCCGACATCTTCGCGCCAATTGCCGAATAGTCGCGTTCAACCACGACAAATTTTGGCGCGGTTTTTCCGGGAATCAAGTCCACTTCACCGGTCTTCCAATCGCGCACGACCCCGCCCGGTACTGCCATTTCATCAGGGGTGTCATGTTGCAGTGGGACCGCGACGAGGTCTCGTTTCACACCGAGATGCCCGGGCGATAGATCTGAGACTGCACGTCCAAGAGACTGGAAAATGTCATAGTCACTTCGCGTTTCCCATGGCGGGTCGATGGCAGGTGTGAATGCGTGAACGAAGGGGTGCATGTCGGTCGACGCCAGGTCATGCTTCTCATACCAAGTTGCAGCGGGCAGCAAGATATCGCCGAACAGTCCCGTGCTTGTCATTCGAAAATCGATGCTGACGAGAAGGTCCAGTTTGCCCTCAGGCGCCTCGTCTCGCCACTTGATGTCGCGCGGTCGCTCGCCTTCGGGCGCTTCGTCGGCCCGCACGGCATTGCTCGTGCCCAGAAGGTGCTTCAAGAAGAATTCGTTGCCCTTGCTGGACGATCCCAGCAAGTTGGCCCGCCATACGGTCAGAATGCGGGGCCAATTCTCCTCAGCGTCGGGGTCTTCAATCGCGAACTTCAACTCGCCACTCTTGAGTTGGTCGGTGACGTACGCGGCTGGATCCTGTCCTAGAGTTTCCGCTTGGTCGACAATGTCTAGCGGGTTTCGATCGAACTGAGGGTAGGAAGGCATCCAGCCAGACCTCGCCGACTGAGCCATTGTGTCGATCATTGACCGACCGGTGAAATGGCCTTCCGCTAACGGGGATGCCAACAAGTCAGCACCCAGCCGGTCATAACGCCACTGGTCGGTCTGTACGTACCAGAACCCCGTCCCGATCATCTGGCGCGGAGGACGCGACCAATCCAAGCCGAAAGCAAGTTGCGCCCATCCTGTTACGGGTCGGCATTTTTCCTGGCCGACGTAGTGTGCCCACCCGCCGCCATTGACCCCTTGTGTTCCGCACAAGGTCGTGAGCGCTAGAAAAGTTCGATAAATGGTGTCGGAATGGAACCAGTGATTCGTGCCAGCACCCATGATGATCATTGAACGACCGCCCGAATCCTCTGCATTTTGTGCAAATTCGCGGCCAATACGTTCAGCCATTTCCGCGGGGACCCCAGTGATCTCTTCCTGCCACGCCGGCGTGTATGGCTCAGGATCGTCGTAGCCGGTCGGCCATTGTCCGGGTAGGTCTGGGCGGCCCACTCCGTACTGGGCTAATAGCAAGTCGAAGACTGTTGTGACGCGTCGTTCTCCGCCAACTGTGTCCAGCAGAGCCGAGGGAACTCCGCGGCTGTGCACTCCGCCACCCTCGTTTTCGGTCTGACCAACGTCGAAGCGGGGGAGGAGGACCTCAACTGCGTGAGTATCCGAGGCACCGTAAAGCGACAGTGCTGGATCGATACCTTCTAAGTCGAGGTTCCATTTGCCTTTTCCGTTGTCGTTGAATCTGAAACCTAGTGAGCCATTCGGTACGTGTGGTCTTCCAGTCGCTGCATCCACAATGACCGTTTTGAAGACCGCTTCTTCGCTCTTGTCGCCAAGGTCGGCGGCAGTAATGAATTTGTCCGGTACCCAGGCGCCGTCCTTTTCCTTCAAACTCACGATGAATGGCAAGTCGCTGTACGTCTTCACGTATTCAATGAACCGTGGCACTTGGCGTTCGATGAAGAATTCTTTCAAGACAACGTGCCCCATGGCCATCGCTAAAGCACCGTCAGTGCCTGGATGCGGGGCCAGCCACTCGTCGGCGAATTTCGTGTTGTCGGCGTAGTCGGGGGAGACCGTGACGACTTTTTGGCCGCGGTAGCGAGCCTCAGCCATGAAATGCGCGTCCGGCGTGCGTGTGACAGGAACATTCGAGCCCCACATGATCAAATATGAGGCGTTCCACCAATCTGCGGATTCGGGAACGTCGGTCTGATCTCCGAAGACTTGAGGCGAGGCCACAGGAAGGTCCGCATACCAGTCGTAGAAGGAGAGCATCGAGCCACCCAGAAGACTGATAAACCTTGCCCCAGCAGCGTGCGAAGCCATGGACATTGCAGGAATCGGGGAGAAACCGAAGACCCGATCAGGCCCGTGTGCCTTGATGGTGTGCACATGCGCGGCGCCGATGATCTCCAGCACCTCAGGCCACGTCGCACGAATCAGACCGCCCTTACCTCGCGCTTGCTGGTATCGCTTTCGCGTCTCGGAATCGCCGACAACGGCAGCCCAAGCATCCACGGGATCAGGATTGGAGAGCTTTGCCTCGCGATAGGCCTGCAACAACACCCCACGCACGTATGGGTAGCGGACACGTGTGGGTGAGTAGGTATACCAAGAGAATGCAGCACCACGAGGACAACCACGCGGCTCGTATTCTGGACTATCGGGGCCAACTGAGGGGTAGTCCGTTTGCTGTGTTTCCCAGGTGATGATGCCGTCCTTCACGTACACCTTCCACGAGCACGATCCCGTGCAGTTCACGCCGTGAGTGCTGCGCACAACTTTGTCGTGACTCCAACGATCGCGGTAGAAGACATCGCCATCACGCCCACCGATTCTTGTCACTGTTCGTAAGTCATTCGAGACCGTTCCAGGAGTGAAAAAACGTCCAGCCCGCACGAGAAACTCCGATGTCGCGCTGCTCGAATCCTCGGTGACGGTCACAATGCGTTCCCTTCGGACCTCGTGTCGACTTCTTTATGGGTGATGACGCGCACAGGCACGAGATCTAAGCGATTCAAGTGGACTACGCACACGCCCGGTCGAACTGAGACATCCAACGACTGGGCCGTTACCGGTTGTCCGGTTTGTTGCAGGAGACGCTCCACGAGTGCAAAGTGGATCTCGCAGATCACCGGATTCGCGTCTGCCAGCTTCAAGTATTGACATGAGGTGATGGAGATTGAGTCACCCAGTTCACTTTCGGTGGCGTCGAACCCGAGACGATTGAGTGCATCGCTGACCTCCTCGACAGCTTGATCGGGGGAGTCTGAGGGGCTCAAGGCAGGAAGCGAATGAGTCCAGTATTCCGCTGCGCGGGCAGCCATTGATGGGTCCCCGCCGCGTGAGAGTTCAGCGCTTAACGCTTCGGCCAGCGCCTGGAAAAGTGATGCGGGGCGCTCAGCAAGCCGGTAGAGCCAACTCGGTCGGCCTCGACGATGCGTTTCCGCTGATTCTCGGGACACTGATTCGCCAGCGATGAGTACTTCAAGATCGCGCCGTACCGAGTTCGCGCTTAGTCCAGTCAACTCACAGATTGCATCGACCGTCATTGGCCCTGTTGAATCGCCAAGCGCAGACTTAATGGCTTCTCGCCTGGCCTGGCTGATCAGGCTTTGCTTCACAAGCAATATTAACCACAGAAGTACAGATTTATTGAATTAAAACTCGAATAATGAATTGATTCGCGTTAATGTTCATTTCGTGAACAAGTCCAGGTTGGAGACCGATAGGACCCAAGTTCTCGTTCTTTCCACATTGGGTTTCACCTTGATGTTCGCGGTGTGGCTCATGTTCGGGGTTCTTGGCATCCCAATCCGCAAGGAATTCGGGCTCACTGATGTCCAACTCTCGTGGATCGTTGCTCTGGCCGTTCTCAATGGCGCAATATGGCGCCTGCCCGCCGGTATTGCGGCCGACCGATGGGGCGGCAGGCGCATCTTCGTGCTCATGCTGCTGATTACGGCGATCCCGGCCTACTTGGTTTCACAAGTGGCCTCTTACACCGCGCTCCTGTTCTACGCATTCCTCGTGGGATTCGCTGGCAACTCGTTCAGCGTAGGCATTGCCTGGGTAAGTGCCTGGTGGCCGCAGGGCCGTCAAGGCTTTGCCTTGGGTGTGTTCGGTGCCGGAAATGTCGGCGCATCGGTGACCAAATTCATCGGCCCGGTGCTCATTGTTTCAGTCCCTATCGCAGGTTTCGCAAACGGGATGATTCCAGGAGGCTGGCGGTTTATTCCGTTTCTCTACATGATTCTGCTGATCTTGATGGGCGCAGCTACTTGGAAGTTCACCCCGCATCGCGAGATCAAACCAGCAGATGGACGTTCGCTGACTTCCATGTTGTCCCCCTTGAAACAGACACGTGTGTGGAGATTCAGTCTCTATTACGTTGTCGTTTTTGGTAGCTACGTGGCTCTCGCGGCTTGGTTGCCGAAGTATTACTACGACGTCTACGGGCTCTCCCTGAGCACCGCTGCTCTGTTGACCGCGCTCTTCATCTTTCCGGCGTCGCTCTTGAGACCATTCGGTGGCTACCTTTCTGACCGCTTCGGCGCCCGTAAAGTCATGTACTACACATTTGCAGTAATGCTTATTGCCTCCGGCATTCTGATGATGCCTTACGGCCATATCGTGCTGAGCCGTACCGATGGGTCTTCCAGTGAAATCCTGCCCTGGTCGGTTGGCCCCTATCTCTTCACGGGACTCGTATTCATCATGGGTTGCGCAATGGGCTGCGGAAAGGCCGCAGTTTTCAAGCACATTCCAGAGTACTTTCCCAATGATGTTGGCTCGGTTGGCGGATTAGTTGGTTCGCTGGGAGCGCTCGGCGGATTCTTCCTCCCATTGCTATTTGCATACACCAATGCTTGGTCGGCACTCCCACAGTCCACGTTCTTCGTGATCTTCATCGTCACGCTAATCGCCGCTGTGTGGATGCACCTCACTGTCATGTCAATTCTCCATAAGGCAAGTCCCAGCCTGGCTAACAAATTCGAACACGACCAACCCAGGTCGCCTCGCCTTGATGAGTCCAACCACCAAGTCCCAGACCACAACTCCAGTACCCAAGCCCAGAAGTCAGGAGTCCACTCATGAGCATGACCAAGGAAAAGCAAGGGGCAGATTGGCTCAACGCCTGGGATCCGGAGGACTTGGCGACTTGGGATTCCAAGCGAGCATGGAAGACATTGTGGGTCACCACCTTCAGCCTGACCCTTGCCTTCATCACCTGGTTTCTGGCCTCGGCTATCGCGCCGAAACTGAACAGCATCGGCTTTGACCTCAGTCAGGGTCAGTTGTATTGGCTGATTGCAATGCCAGGGCTTGCAGGTGGAACGTTGAGACTGGTCTGGACCTTTCTTCCTCCCATCATGGGTACACGCAAGTTGGTAACGCTGACAAGCATGCTCTTCATCATTCCACTCATAGGCTGGGCCCTGGCAGTACAGAATCCGTCGACACCTTTCACCGTGCTCCTTCTACTAGGCGGTCTCGCCGGTATTGGCGGTGGCGCCTTCTCAGGATTCATGCCGAGCACTTCTTACTTCTTTCCGCGCTCCAAGCAGGGCACTGCACTTGGATTGCAAGCAGGAATCGGCAATTTCGGCGTGAGCCTCGTCCAGTTCGTGACACCGTGGATCATCGGCTTCGCATTGCTCGGTGGCACTGCACAGATAATGACCAACAAGGAAACCAACGCCACTAAAGATGTGTGGTTGCAAAATGCCGGGTACGTGTGGGTGCCGTTCGTCCTGATTGCCGTTGCGCTGGCCTGGATTCTGCTGCGCAGCGTTCCGATTCAGGTACGCGGTCTTAGGGAACAGTTGGATATATTCCAAAATAAGCACACTTGGCTGATGACATACCTGTACGTCATCACCTTTGGAACCTTCTCAGGTCTAGCTGCGGGCTTCGGCCTGCTAATCGCCAACCTCTACGGCAGTAAATCCTTCGGCGATTCCGGTATCGACCCGTTGAAGTTCGCATTCCTGGGCGCGTTAGTTGGATCTGTGGCCCGCATCATCGCCGGGCCTGTCGCCGACCGCGTCGGCGGCGGTCGATTGACAGTCCTTGCATCAGTGGGCATTGCCCTGGGTTCGTTGTATACGGCCTTTCAATTGTCTCCAACGTCAGTCAACGATTTCCCCAAGTTTCTCGGCGGAATGCTCGCTATTTTCTTCTTTGCTGGCGTGGGAAACGCCAGTACGTTCAAACAGATGCCGATGATCTTCGAACGAAGGCAGGCCGGTGGAGTAATCGGCTGGACTTCGGCTATCGCGGCGTATGGCCCGTTCATTTTCGGCATGATGCTCTCTTTCATGGCGCCCATGCTCTTCTTCTCTCTCGGTGTCGCGTTCGCCCTCGTAGCAACTGCCATCGCCTGGTGGTTCTACGCCCGCCCAGGTGCTGAAAAACCCTGCTGACAATCTTCGTCAGTCTGCGCGGCAGACTTCTCGAATCGCATCAATCGTTTTGGGGGTCTGCCCAATATGGATGGACTTGAAAAGTTATTGCGACGTCATATCGACAATGAGGAGAACGAAATCTTCGCTTCAGCGGCTATTGCCTTGGGTGGCCCGGCTTGGCAGCGAACAGTGGATCTGGCCTCGTGAGTAGTTACTTACCGCCGCAGCATGGTGCATGGGCGTTCTTGGGGCTTCCCCTGGCCTTAGGGCTCGTTGTGGCGCCATGGACTCCGGTGCTGTTAGTACTGGCTGTGGCTTGGATAGCCGTGTATCCGATGTCGTACGCAGCCTTAGGGATGGTCCGCTCCAAACGGCCCGAGAGATTTCGTCGACCGTTTGCCGTCTGGCTGGCTGTGGTGATCCCATCATGTTTGATTCTTCTTTGGCAGAGACCTTGGCTGGTGTGGGCGGGTGGCTTCTATTTCCTGCTGTTCCTGGTCAATGTTTGGTATGCACGAAAGAACGATGAACGTGCAATACAAAATGACCTGGTATTCATCACTGAATGTTCCGCCATGGTCTGGATCATGTGGGCCGTAGGAGCAGGTGACCGTTCATGGGCGCCCGCAATCCTGGGTTCAGCGCCGGCACATGTGTGGATCCTCGTCATGCTCTGTGGATTGACTCTGCTGGGCTCGACGCTGCATGTGAAGTCGTTGATTCGAGAGAAACGCGATCCCAGGTTTTCCAAGACATCCAGGGTCGTCGCTGATGGATCAATCGCAATTGCCTTATGCCTTGCGGCATGGTGGGGGCTGCCCAACGGCTTTTGGCTCATCGTGCCGTTCGTTGCAATGGCCGCTCGCGCACGGATAGTTGGACGAAGGCCCATGCGACCCGGTGCGATTGGGATAGTCGAACTCTGGATGTTCATCCTCGTGTGGATATGCGCCTTGCTCGCATCAATCTAGGAAAGAAGTGAGCACAACTGCCCGCCTTTGTTGGTGCGGTGAAGGTGGCGCTGCCATTGGCCGGCACGTTCACGTCCAGACCAGAGTTTGCAATCGTGAGGGTGTGGTCCACGCCATCGGAGTTCGTCACGGTGACCTTCTGGCCGGACTTCACCGTTGCTGAACTGAACGCGAAATCGGCGATCGTGATTGCATCGGAACTGGCAGGCTCCGAAGTATCAGCGGTCGGGGCGGCAGGACCAGAGGAAGACTCAACTGTGGAGCCAACATCGGGCGTCTATGTTGTGCTTGAACACCCAGCCAGGGCGCCCATCAGACCGAACGTGGCAACCAACGGGATGGCTATCTTGTTAAGAGTTCTCATGCTTAACTCTCCGTCCGTGAGCGCAGATTCTGTCTCTGGGCTCGGATTCTTCTCGGCGCAATTTCGATCTTTGTGCTACTCGACCTCCCGGCAGCAGCCCGCGATGGGAGGGGGATTGGTTCACCTGACGGACGTGTCAGGACTACAGCAACCAAGAAAGAAGTGGGGCGAGCTACCTTGGTAGCTCGCCCCACTTCTTAATCTGCCATTTCAGGAATTGCCATTCCCATGAGTGTTTGAAGGCTTGGGAGTTGCGCTTGGCTTGGCCGTTGGTGTGGCGGGCCTTGCTCCCGGATTCACTTTCACTTCCAGCGTGCCAACAGTATTGGCGGAGTGTGTGGCATTCGTGCTGATGAACTTCACTACAGCGTTGCGCTTGAAGGTGATGGGATTGGCTGTCACGGTCCACTTTGCGAAGCCCGGAATAGTGCAATCAGGCGACACAGGGACGGTCACTGCATTTCGCTGTCCAACTACGCGAGACTTGAAATCTGTTGCGCAGACGAAGCCGGACGGAACGGCGATCTTCACTGTGACGAACTCAGCGGGAGTCTTACCTCCAACAAGGATGGCCTTCGCCGGCAACTTCGTGATCTCAGCACCCGTCGTGCTTGGAGTTGCGGTTGGAGTTGCGCTTGGCTTGGCCGTTGGTGTGGCCGGCTTTGCTCCCGGATTCACTTTCACTTCCAGCGTGCCAACAGTATTGGCGGAATGTGTGGCATTCGTGCTGATGAACTTCACTACAGCGTTGCGCTCGAAAGTGATGGGATTGGCTGTCACGGTCCACTTTGCGAAGCCCGAAACACTGCAATCAGGCGACACAGGGACGGTCACCGCATTGCTCTGACCAACTACACGAGACTTGAAATCTGTTGCGCAGACGAAACCAGACGGGACCGCGATCTTTACTGTGACCAACTCTGCAGGAGTCTTACCTCCAACAAGAGTGGCTTTCGCAGGCAAGTTCGTGATCTCAGCACCCGTCGTGTGCGGGGCAGGCTCAGCGGCCGTGGCACTACCAGCAAATCCGACCATGCCCGACATGACAACCGCGCCGACAAGAATAGGAACAATTCGATCATGAGTGATTTTCTTGTACATGACGACCTCCGTTTATTGCTGCAAGCGAGATCCGATTGCGACTTTGTGCCGGGTCACGGTGACCGGAAAGCACAAACCCCGAATCCCTTGGCAGCTTCATTGCTATGCCACCGGGTCCGGGGTAACTAGTTTGAATGTAACCGTTTGTAGGGGACAGCGCAATTAACGCGTTGACCACCTCGGGCGGCAATTGGACGCATCCCCGCATCAAGTGCGCTTCATGCGCATGAGTTCGTCGAACTTGCCCCGCTGTGGCTCTTGGTGTGGGGCGGCATCTGCGGACTCCTCGGAGTACTGAGTCATATCGGACCGGAGTCAAACGCCAGTGCTGAAGCCATCGGCTACGCACCGAGGAAGTTCCAGTAGGAGGTCGGCTTCGGCGATCTCGCGTTGTCGGATGTGGGAACGGGTATTCGTACCTTCTTTGGTGCGCCCATCTGCATTGCTCCAGAGGGTCTCGTCGCAGCCAAGGCCGACATCGCGATCGCCAACATCCCTTGTGACATGTCGCTGGGCATGCGTGGTGCAGCCCAAGGGCCGACAGCCATTAGCGCCGGGCATGGGCACGCCCGAACCAGCCGGACTCACGCCTCGCTAGGTGTTCCCGATGCCGCCCCGGCTCGCCCACGAGGTCGGGATCGTCGGTGCCGAGATCGTGGAGATGAATTCCTTGGTCGACCCGGGGCCCTATTGCCTGGATCCAGTGAAGGCTGGGGATCGCTTGCACGCACAGCCCGAGTATCTGGCCGAATCCCTCAACGAGCCACCAGCCTCGCGATCGAAAGGGCTATCGCGGGACACGAGTTGAGGTTGTCATCTCTGGCGCAGTGACCTGCGCACTTCTCATGAGATTGAGCACGAAACTCTGGCTGAACGATTCGGGAAACGCTTGGTGCTCGATCTGTACATGATGGTACGCATCGTCCAACAGCGAGTCAGCGTTTGCGGCTTCAAGCACTGTTCCGCACGCGCATGCAACTTCGAGAGACATGGTGGTCTCCTTTCCCTGGCGCTGGCACCATGCTGGCGTGCTTCGACTTGGGATTCAAGGGAATTCAGGTCGCATCTGCATCTCAAAGTGCGTGACCATTGGCGGTGTTGGCTTGGGATAAGGAAATTCAAATGGGAAAGTCTCGAAACTTCGAGAGAGCCGATGCGAAACGGGAAGGGGGCGTTCACCAAGTGTTAGCCTGCGGTAATCAGCCGGCATCCCAACATTTCAGGATGGCTGCAATCGTTCTGAATGAGGTGCGCCATGTCGAAGCACGAAAAAAACGTCACCGATCACATTGCAAGTGCCGTGAAAGATCTCCCAGACAAAGCGCAAGAACACATTTCATCGGTGAAGGCAATGCTTGTTGATGCTGCCCAGTCCAGCGCGGACGGACTTGCTGATGCTGCACATGCAGGCGCAGACGCGCTTTCCCAGGCGGCACAGTCAGGCGCAGACGGCCTTGCCGACAATCTTGGCGATGCAAAGAAGCGACCGCGATCGCTGTTCCTCGGGCTCGTGATACTGGGTGTGCTCTCAGTTCTGGCGATCAAGGCCTGGCGCAATCGGAGCGTCTGATCCAACAGCTCCATCGCGACAGTGCAAGCTAGGAAAACTCACGGGATGCATTGCTCACTTCGAGCAACATTGAGTCCTCGGTTGCCAAAATTTGGTGGACAGAACTGGGAAGCAAATGCACCGTCTGACCTTGGACCATGACGATGCTGGTAAGCGAGTCAGCGTCCTCACCAAGATCGATTCGAACGGCCCCGGACATGAGCGAGAGGACTTCCTCCTCGTCCAAGTGCATTTGAAGCGCGAACCGTTCTCCTGAGCGAACATGGAGCACTTTGCCAACGAATCGACCCTCAACATCGGCGAAGACCTCCTCCTTGCCCCAGGGCTGTTCGGTGGTGAGCACCTCGCCAAGTTCGGATTCGTCCATCGCCCACTCAACGCCTTTCCAAGAAAAAGGAATGTGGGCTCACGCCAACGTCCAATAGTCGCGCGGTTTGGCCGCATGAAACTGACACGAAGATCGCAGTTGTGTCTCAACGAAGTCACATGGAACTCCAATTGCCCAGTTGAGCCCCTTTGAGTGGCGTACCGACAGGAATCAGGATTGAATGCCCATATGTTGCGATCAGCGCTTGTGGTCGAAGACGACGATGCAATTCGGCTCGTCCTTCGCATGAATCTTGAAGAAGATGGCTTCTCCGTGACCGAAGCTGAAGATGCTGAACGCGCCCTCACGATTCTTGAGAGCGCTCCGGTTGACGTCATGATCGTGGATCTCCGTCTACCGGGTATGCAAGGCCTTGAACTGATCAGGCGAGTGCGCACAAGCAGCCAAATGCCGATCATCATCGTCACTGCAAATGCTGACAGCCACGATGTCGTGGTCGGGTTGGAAGCTGGTGCAGACGATTACGTCACCAAGCCGTTTGTAGCCAAGGAATTGATGGCGCGGGTCCGCGCTCAGTTCAGGAAGGCTGTTCCTCCCGAGGCCGTGCCAGAAGTCCTCACCTGTGGGCCGATCGAATTGCGACCCGATACTGCAGAGGTGCTGAAGAACGGGCAGCCCGTTGCGGTCTCTCGCATCGAATTCTTCGTGCTCTCTGAACTCATCAATGCGCACGGGAAAGTCCTCAGCCGTGATTACCTTTTGCGCAAGGTTTGGGGCTACAGCAATGCGGGCGATGGCCGCATTGTCGACAATCTGGTCTACCGATTACGAAACAAGATCGAAAATGACCAAGCCAATCCCGAACTTCTGCTGACTGTGCGCGGATTCGGCTATCGCATGGTCGTGTAGGGCATGCGGGGCTCACCTCGTTTGCGCACGCGCGCAGCGGCCTCGTTTGCGATGTTGGTTCTGTTGATATCGACGATCCTCTCGATTGCCTCGTACCAATTCGCGCGCAGTTACCTCGTAAGAGCAGGCGAGAGCGTCGCGATCACGCGCGCATTGCTCGATGTCCAAGCGGTCAACTACTCGATCCACGTCACTGGCAATGCTGCGGAGAAAGCAATAGCGGATCTACCGCTCGTAGGAAACCGCGCATCGCAGCAGCTGTACACGCTGGACGGCAAGAATTGGGTGGGGACCCAATCCCCAGTACCTTCATCTGCCCTGCCGCCGGCCCTGCTGGTTGCTGCGCAAGATGGAGGTGCGAAGCAGCGATTCACGTATGACGGTCGGCCATATCTCGCCGTGGTTGCCAACGTTTCTGACGCTACGTACGCCGAAGTCTTTTCGTTTGGCGAATTAGACTCAAGTTTGAAACGCGCGCTATGGCTGATCTTCGCAATCATCATCCTTTCGTCACTGCTCGGTGGACTGCTTGGCTTGTACTTCGTCAACTACTTGTTGAAGCCAATGCGCGAATTGGCATCAAGTGCTCACAGACTCGCAGCGGGAGAGTTGGGTGCTCGCGTGCATCTGACGGGTGACCCGGATCTGGATCCAATAGCGGACACGTTCAACAGTGTCGCGGAGGCTTTGGAATCACGGCTGGCTCGAGAACAGAGATTCAGTGCAAATGTCAGTCATGAACTGCGCTCGCCAGTGACCTCAGTGCTTGGAACAGCTGAGTTATTGGAAACTCGAAGTGGGGAGTTACCTGCGCGAGAAGCCGGACTGGTGATTGTGCTTGCTCAACAGGTGCGCAGGCTCGCGCAAGTGTTGCTTGATCTCCTGGCGATCAGTCGAATAAATCCCGAGCATCCGCCGCAGTGGGAGAGCGTGAACGTAAAGCAACTGTGTATTGACTGCGCAACATACCGAGGTTTCGATCCTGCTTTGGTCAATGGCGACGACACGGTAATCCGGACCGATGCACGCAGAGTAGAAAGAGTGGTTGGAAACCTGATGGAAAACGCTCGCACGCATGGGGCAGGCGTTGTTCGAGTGGTGATTCTTTCCGAATTTGAAGCTGTGCAGGTGATGGTTGATGACGCAGGTCCGGGCGTTCCCGAGTCATTGCGGGACAGAGTGTTCGAGCCATTCCACCGCGGTGAAGGTCCCACCGCTCGAAACGGAGCCGGACTCGGCCTCGCCATTGCTCGAGAGCAGGCAATGAACATTGGCGGCGATATTTACATCACGAGTTCGCCGGAAGGGGGAGCGCGTTTTGTGGCGCACTTCCCGACGCAGGAGGCGACGTCATGACCCGAAGGATGCACGCCAACTTGGCGGCTTGTGTCGTGATCGGCCTCGCTTGCACGCTCTTGCTTTCGGCTTGCGGAGTGCCAAACGACGAGCAGCCAGAAAAGATTGATGTTCCCTCGATGAAATTAGCGACGAACTGAGTCAGTCAGAGTTCTCTCGCTGACTCAGTTCGTACCGGTAGCGCAGTTCCAATAATCGATTGTGGCGCGGGCATTCAGTGCCAATGCGTCAAGGCCATCTAAGCCGCGTGAATCACGGATTCACTGTTGGCGCCCGACCGTGATTCTTGTTCCGTCTTGGAACACCAGCACGATTTGTGGTCGAAATCGGTGCTCGTATTACGCCAGTCCGGGTCGTATCGAGGATTTCGCATGTCTCGGATATTCAGGATCAGAGTGATTCCGACAACGACTGCGAACATCCCTAGGAACACTGTCCCAAGAATCGAACATTCATCTGAATTTGGCCAGTTCTGCGTGGACTCGTTCCGGAGCCCCAAGAGCAGCAGAGCAATGCCAATGACTCCCAGCATTGCGGAGAGTCCGGCCAACACGCGTGCGAACAAACTGCCTGAGAGATTGTGAATCGGAGGGGTGTTCGTAACTCGACCAGCGAAGAAGTGAGTGCTTCTGACAGTTGCAGTACGGGACACGCTGCGCCGCCTTCCCGTTAGCGTCTACGCCATGCGGTGCGCGGGTGAAACAAACCAACCCCGGACCACAAGACATGTATATGGATGCTTTACCGGGTCCGGGGCAACAAGTCCACGGTATTGGATTGCGTGCCGGTGCGCAATCTCTTGGGCGAATGTCTGGCGTTGTCGCTCGCGGCGGACCAAGGCGGGGTTAAGTCCTTGTTCGCATCGGTGAAGAGCCGTATTCGCCGCCTTATTCATTCGTGTGGCGGGTGTCCTGAGGACACCCGCCACACGAACTTGTTCAGGGACTAGTTGTGACCCTGGAACACGACCTTGCCTGTTGCAGTGTCGACATAGGTCGCGCCGCAGGCGGCGGCCTTATCTGGGACCAGAGTCTGGCCTTGTGCTACCAGGAACCAGGTGCAGGACGCCGGGTTGCCGTTCGGGGTGAGACCCGGGGTGAAGCTGATCTTCTCAGGTACCAGTCCTCCACCGTTGTAGTTGGTGACCTTGCGCAGATTGTCGATGAACAACTGGCGCGTCGGGCACTTGCCGGCCACCTTGAGCCCGCGGATGAACAGGTCGGCACCGAGGTAGCCGATCGGACCGTAGGTGGCGTAGGGGTTGATGCCCGCTGCCTTCATGCCGTTGGAGTAGGTACGCACGGCGGCATTCGGGACACCAATCGGGACAGTGCCGGTGCCAACACCAAGTGCACCGTCAAGAGCGGTACCGGTCGTCTTCAGCACAGCTGGGTCAGAAAGACCGGCAACGTACATGCCCTTGAGCTTGACTCCCTGCTGGGCCATTGCCTGCGCGATAGAGACCGCACCTTCAGTGAAGCCGACGATGATCGCACCATCAGAACCGGAGTTCTTGATGCGAAGCGCGGTTGAGGTTGCATCGTGTGTGCTCTGTGGCTCATCGGCGATACGCAATGACTGAGTGATTCCGGGAACCAGGGTGAGCAAGCCCGCGGTGGTGTTGCCTGAAGCAGATGCTCCTGCCGAGGCGTGGTTGATGTTTGCAACCTTGGTCACGCCAAGCGTCTTGAGCTTCTGAATGGTCAGCAGCGAACCGATGCCTGGAGGCACGGTCACGCCGGTGACGCCGAAGGCATTGCGATCCTGACCAAAGGTCTGCGCATTAAAGCCAGTGACCGGAATACCGCCAGCCGTAAGCGTCACGTATCCACCAGCGGTGCTGGTATCAGTTGACACACCG
Organism: Actinomycetota bacterium; assembly: GCA_030650795.1. Taxonomy (NCBI): domain Bacteria; kingdom Bacillati; phylum Actinomycetota; species Actinomycetota bacterium. Next base: position 141,479 of record JAUSDJ010000026.1, on the reverse strand, counting down.
AAAATGTTGTCCGATTGGATTGCCTGCTGGGCAACCGAAACAAACGAGGTTGGGTTGGACTGGTCGTCGTAGGCCTTGAAGAGGATCTTGCGACCGTTCACTCCGCCCTTGGCATTCTCCTGAGCGATGCGCAAACGGGCGGCTTGCGCGCCACCAACGAAGTTCGGTGCCGCGGGACCGGTTGTGGGCGAAATGAAGCCATAGTTCACCGTGGTCGGTGTGACGCCTGGCGTTGGTGCGCAGGCAGCATTACTGACGGCGACGGGCTTCGGCGCTGCGGTAGCTGCTGAGGCGCCATTGGCGGCAACGCTCAACAGCATGGCCGCGCTCAGGCCGCCGAGCACGAGGGCGGAACCCGCGCCTCGCTTTGAATGGACTGACATATTTCTCCCTATTACTCGGTGTGCGCTCCCAGACCTGTTGGAATGAGAAACGTTTCTCCCAGTGAGGTAATCCACCGGAACAGGGACAAATTAGATCTCCGGTACAACTCCGTACAGAGTGTGAACAAAAGCGTAATGTGAACGTGATTTAAGTGGGGCGTAATATCTGAAATCTAGTGATTTGTATGGGCTTTAGCCTTCGGCCTGACCAGGAAAGTAACTCTGGTCAGGCCGAATCACTGGAACGCTTGCCTACTGTCGTGGCGCGTCAGGCAGAAGCGTTTGCCGCTTCGTAGCGTCGCCGGTACTCCGCCTTTGAGGTCTCGGAGATGTCAACATCCTTCGATAGTGCGCGCAACGCTCCAACTGTTGCCTGCTCGCGCGGCGTGTGCTTAAACGGATCCCAGTTGAAGAACCGGGCAACGTTCTGCCAGGTGATTTTCTCGATCTCCTCGTCGGTACAGCCGGCACCATCGAGCTCTTTGAGCAGTACTTCGGGTGAGTACGGCCAAGTTGAGTCCGAGTGCGGGTAGTCACATTCCCACGAGATGGTGTCCACGCCGATCCGGTCGCGTAGCCGAAGTGCCGTCTTGTCGGTGATGAAGCAGGCCAGGAAGTTCTTCCTCCACACGTCGGTCGGTGTCATGCCCGGCGGGAGAGTGTCGAGCCCAGTCCAGGCTTGATTGATGATGTGCCGGTCCATGCGGTCCAACCACCCTGAGATCCAAGCCAGCCCACCCTCGGACATCGCGATCTTTGTGTCTGGGAAGCGGCGAAGCACCCCGCTGAGCATCAAGTCGGTGCCTGTGATCGCGGAGATCAGTGGCGCCAAGGTAATGGTGTCGTCAGGGCGTGCGTTCTTTGGGCGCTGCAGTAGCGAGAATCCACCGGCAATGTGCAAGCTGGCAACAATCCCGTGCTCGTTGATGGCTTTGAAGATCGGATCCCAATATCCCGAGGCGTAATCTGGCATGCCCAAGCCGTACGGGGTCTCCGGGATGCTGACCGTGACGCAGCCTTTCTTGGCGATGCGATGGATCTCCTTCACTGACTCATCAATGTCGTAGTACGGCAGGATGCACAGCGGCATGAACCGCCCTGGATACGAGCCCACGATTTCATCGAGGATGTAGTCATTGACTGCCTGGATCCCCATCAGGCTGAGTTGCTTGTCAGGCAGATTTGCCATGTGCGTGCCGGCGAAGCCCGGGAAAGTCGGAAACGTGGTGGCAGCAAGCACGCCATTGACGTTCATGTCGCGGACTTTCTCGTGCAAGTTGTAGACACCGGGACGCATCTCGGAGTAGCCGACTGGGTCGAAGCCCCATTCCTGCTTGGGCCAGGACACCACAGCACCAAGGCCGTTGGTGCCCACGCTCACGCCTTGAAATATCCACTCATCAAGGCCGGTGTCCTTATTGAGTACGAGTTTGGGTGCCTGGTCCTTGTACTGTGCGGGCCAGTGGCCTTCGAACGTGTCTGGTGGTTCGATCAAATGATCATCTGTGCTGAGCAGAATCATGTCGTTCAAGTTCATCTGTGTTCGCCTCCTTGCATCGGGAATGGCCGTTCAGTTGCCGATGTGCGCAATAGCAATCTGATTATGACCTTAGCCATTTTCGATTGGAAATAAAGGGAATTTCCCACGCTCTTGGTCTTTGTGAAACTCAGTAGGCACGAGCCGTTGCGAGGGCTTTGGGACAGACCGTAGGTCGATCTCAAAGAGCGGGAGCGACATACGCGCGTCCTGAATTGCGATCATATGGGCGGATTAGCATCAGCTCGGCAGCTGAATCATCGCTCTAGTCGAATGGCCATTGATCGACTCTTAGCGTTGGAGTTACGGCCGTTTCGTGACGACGAGGGTGAGGAAACGATCTGGTGCGCCGGATGTTGAGACCTTGATCGGGTAGCGCCCAGCCTTATCAAAACGCATTGTCGGCAACTTGAGAATGCCGCGCTTCTCAGCTTTGCTCTTGCCCAGAGTCACCCAGGTACCGGCGATACGCATCGACGTCGCATACGTCCCTGTTGTTGCCAGTCGTGTTCTGGGCACTACCCACAATGTGGTCTTGGTGTGGCCCACAGGTGCCTAGGCAGCGTTCGCTTTTGGCGACTGCACGGGGAGCAACTGTGCTGGAGTGGACGGTGCACTGGTGTCCAGGCGGACCCCGCCGCCCAATAACTGGACGCTGGATGTTTGGTGAGATGAAAGGGGCGCCAACGCTGCGCTTCGACCGGAACTACCCACCAGGGCGTTCGCGAGGACGCCGAAGTTCGGTACCCCCATCCCGGAGGTCATGTCGAATCCGGTCATCGCGCTCCAACCCACAATGCCATTCATCGTCAGTCCGAACAGGCTGTTATCGCCGATGGTGATATCGGTCAACGATGATTGGTACGCGGGACTGTACATGACCGTGTGAACGTCAAGAGTCCCGCCACCGTTGCTGATCGGACCTAGGCCACGAGCGCTGAGGATGGCATTGATGTTCGCGATGCCAGCAGCCACGGAAGGTGCTGCCGCGCTCGTGCCAGCATCAACCGACCATCCCAACTGGCCGGTTTGTGGGTTCGTCATGAACATGGCATAGCCAGGTGTTCCGGCAAGAGCTGCAACATCAGGCACCATGCGGTTGCGAGGAAAGGTTGGGTAGGCCTGTGCGGTAATCGACTCTTGAGCCGAGATCGCCGGGAACACGCTACTGATGCCACCACCACCAGCGCCTGGAGAGGCCGGTTGTCCATTGACCTGGAAATTCGAGCATCGCGACGATGCGCCTGCGTTGGCTGATTTCCAGACAATAGGCGTGTAATTCACGCCTGGCTGGTAGGGCCCGTTGGCCGACGTCGCCCACTGCGTTCCGCCAACTGCCAGTGCAGACGGGTCGCTGGCTGGGTACGTGGGCGTCAGTCCAGTTGCCGTGCTCTGCCCCGTCGAGAGGCATCCGCCGGAACCTGTATCGCCAGCGGCGACGACCACAATGACGCCGAGATCTGCAAGATCGGCCAGCAGATCCGAAGCTTCTTGGCTGTTGGACACCAGCACGTTTTGGCCGCCCACCATGGTGCTGTCGAATTGTTCGGGGCTGCCGTAGCTCACCGAGATGATGCACCCACCGGAAGGGAAATTCGGCCCGCGCGATGCGCTCGAAGAAGTGGTACCCGGTGCAGGATCGTTACTGAGAATCACCCCGCACTGCTGGGCGGCTAACTGCAAGGCGTCGAAAATATCGCCACCGGTATTCACCAGCGCCAGACTCGCATTCTTGGGCAGCGCCGCCCCCAACACCACGAGATCCAGATCTGGCTCACCGTTGTTGTCGGGCGAGGGGCCCGGAGGGTTTTGCGGGTCGTTGACAATCGTGGGATTGATCGATGGCAACCCACAGCCAGTCAGCGTGTTATTGATCGCCGTCATATTCGGGGGATTATTCTCTTCGATGGAAACGATGGCGTGACCAAGGTGGGTGCCGCCGCTTGGGCACTCAACGTTGTAGTTGCCATCGCTGCAGCGATAACTAATACGAAGGGAACCTGGGCCCAAGATCGCTTCATAAGCGCAACATATGGGGGTGGTCGACGGGCACACAAGTCGTTTCAGATAGCCAAGAAGCAAGGATCCGGATTAATGCAGGCGCACATTCGGCTTCGGCAATTTCATGTAATCCGCACGGCCGAAAGAGCGCCCGAAGATCAGCCGAGTCGCTTGCCGAGGACGAGCAGCCCGAGGGCAGCCAGAGCCGAGATGGCACCGGAAATGATCAACGGTACGGTGCCCGATCCGGCGCCTATTTCCCACAGCAGGCCGGCCCATACGCCTGCGATCAACACCGCTCCGCCGGAAAGTCCTTGCATGAGACCTTGGGCGTGGCCTCGCTGTGCCGGAGGTGTCAGGCTGGAGATCCAGGCCTTGCCGACTCCGTCGGTGATCCCTGCAAAACCGCCGTACACCAAGAGCAGCGCGACCGTCAACCAGCCAGCGGGCGCCAGGCCGAGCCCTAGGTAACCGATCGCGAAACACAGCAGGCCCAATGCATACACCCGGGCGCGCGGCCAGCGGTCAGCCAGCATCCCCGCAGGAAAGGCGATCAGTGCGTTCGCGAGGTTGAATGCCGCGTATGTTGCCACGACGGACATGGTGGAGAAGCCCTGGTCATTGAGGTGCAGTAACAACAACGCATCCGGGAAATTCACTAGGGCGATCACCGCGAGCAGTCCGGCGATGAGGCGAACTCGGGTCGGCAACGGTGGAGCTGCCTTCGACTTTTTGAGGCTGCTCGCCGGACCTTCTTGAGTCGTGTGATGTGAGTCGGTGCGCTGTTCTCTGGCAAGACCTACCAGCATCACGCTGATAACTGCAGGGACCACCGCTACCCACAAGGCAACACGGATGTTGCCATTGACAGTTGCAAGTACGGCCAGTCCGATCAGCGGACCAATGACCGCGCCCAAGGTGTCGGCCGCACGATGGAAGCCAAACACCTTGCCCAATGTCGCGTCCGGTGCTCCCTCGGTCAGCAAGGCGTCCCGCGGAGCGCCTCGGATGCCTTTGCCGGCTCGGTCCACAACCCTGCCAACCAGCACGACCGGCCACACCAGCGAGGCAGCAACAATAATTTTTCCGACCGCCGCGAGGCCGTAGCCGACTGCGACTGCTGGCTTGCGGCCGACGCGGTCCGAAAGTCGGCCAGAGGCGTATTTCAGCAAAGCCGCCGCACCTTCAGCAGCGCCCTCCACTATGCCCACTACGGCCGCGGGCGCACCAAGCACTGTTGTCAGAAGAATTGGCAGTAGCGGGTAGAGCATTTCGCTAGCGGAGTCCTGCGCTAGTGACACTGCAGATAGCACTTTGACGTTGCGTGTCAGCCATACGGGCTTGGTTGGCATGCTCACGCAATGAACTTAGTGATCCGGCGCCGAGAGACCTAAGGTGAACCGTGGCAGAACTTGAGTTGGGGGCGCAATGAGTGAGCATGTGCATGCTCTGGATGAGGTGGCTGCGAGTTATGCCTGTCCCATGCACCCCGAAGTGGTCGACGACCACGCTTCTTCATGCCCTGAGTGCGGCATGGACCTGGTTCCCGTTGCACATATGACAAGTCATGACCACGCTCACCATTCCGCTGACGGACACGCAGCCGTGGAAGCGAAGCCACCGGTTTCAAGGAATGCTGCGTCCGCGAAGCTTTACACCTGCCCAATGCACCCCGAGATCATTCAAGATGCCCCCGGGCGCTGTCCCATCTGCGGCATGCATCTCGAGCCTGTCCTGCCCAGTGAGGATGACGACACAGCGCTTCGCGAATACCAAGACATGCGCCGACGCTTTTGGATCTCGGTGCCCTTGTCCCTGCTCACACTTTCCTTGGCCATGCTGAACTTCCCTGCGCTCCCGGACGGCTGGACGCCTTGGGCGCAATTTGCTCTTGCCACACCAGTGGTTCTTTGGTGTGCGGGGCCGTTCCTGAAATGGTCCGTGCAGTCCGTCATCAATCGCAGCCCGAACATGTGGACCCTGATCGGGTTGGGGGTCACCGCCGCCTATCTGTATTCAGTGGTCGCGACCATCGCTCCAGATCTATTTCCGTCATCCCAAATAGACGACGGCACCGTTCCGGTCTACTTCGAAGCCGCCGCGGTGATCTGCACCCTGACCCTCATGGGGCAAGTTCTGGAACTGCGTGCCCGCGCAACCACGGGTGAGGCGATCAAAGCGCTGCTCAACCTTGCCCCATCCACCGCGCACAGGATCGCCTCTGATGGCTCAGAAGTCGATGTTGAGCTTGCGGTGGTGGAGGTGGGAGATCGCGTGCGTGTGCGGCCTGGTGAGAAAGTTCCGGTCGATGGCACCGTTGAATCAGGCGAGTCATCCGTGGATGAGTCCATGCTCACCGGTGAACCGTTACCGACAGACAAAGTTCCCGGCGATGCAGTCATCGGTGGCACCGTCAACACCAACGGCACTCTCGTGGTGATCGCCGCTCAGGTCGGATCGGGGACGGTGCTGGCTCGTGTTGTGGAGATGGTGGCCAAGGCGCAACGCTCCAAGGCGCCCATGCAGCGACTGGCCGACAAGGTTGCTGGCGTATTCGTTCTGGCCGTCATCGGTATCGCGATCGCCACGTTCATCACGTGGGGACTCGTGGGTCCCGAGCCGCGCTGGACCAATGCGCTGGTGGCTGCGGTTGCTGTCCTGATCATCGCCTGCCCCTGCGCGCTCGGGCTGGCCACTCCGATGTCAGTCATGGTTGGCAGCGGCTTGGGCGCCCGCCACGGCGTGCTGTTCAAGGATGCCGCGGCTATCGAGAAGATGTGTGAAATCGACACGCTCGTGGTCGACAAGACTGGCACTCTCACAGTTGGTCGGCCAAGCGTCAGTCAGGTCATCCCAGCCACTGGCTTTGAGAGCGAGCAGGTGCTCCTTATGGCTGCCAGCGCCAACCAGTCCAGTGAACACCCGCTCGCGCGAGCCATCACCACGGCAGCGCGTACGGCTAACTTGAGCCTAAAAGACCCCGATGAGTTTCAGGCCAAGCCGGGCTACGGCGTGGCTGCACACATTGAAGGTCAGGCGGTCTTGGTTGGCAATCGCGACCTCATGCAACTCAATGGCATCACTTGGTCAACTGACTTGTCAGACAGCGAGGAAAACGGGCAGACGGTCATCTACGTGGCGGTCGATGGCAAGCTCGAAGGCTTGATTGCACTCAGAGACACAATTAAGGAGACAAGCGCGGAGGCGGTACATGCGCTACACCGCGAGGAGATTTCCATCGTCATGGCCACCGGTGACGCAGCTGGCCCGGCGCAACGCGTGGCCAAGACACTGGGCATCGACGCGTTCCATGCAGGGGTCAAACCCCAAGACAAACTCATCATCATCGAGGCGCTCCAACGCGAAGGTCACCTGGTGGCGATGGCCGGTGACGGCATCAATGATGCGCCTGCACTTGCTCAAGCAAACATTGGCATTGCGATGGGCACCGGTAGCGACATTGCGATTGAATCTGCGCAGATCACGCTGGTGAAAGGAGACTTGCGCGGCATCACGGCCGCTCGCAGCGTATCTCGGGCCACCGTGAGCAACATGAAACAAAACCTATGGTTCGCCTTCGCATACAACGCCACAGGCATCCCTATCGCGGCCGGCATTCTCTACCCATTCACCGGCTTGCTGCTGTCTCCGATGATTGCCGCTGCGGCGATGAGCCTCTCAAGCGTGTCCGTCGTTCTCAACGCGCTGCGCCTGCGATCCGCCCGGATCTAGTTCAACTAGTGACGTAGTCGAGGAACACAAATGGGGAGAAGCGCTGGACGCCAATGGCGTCCAGCGCTTCTCCCCATTTGGCGCGAGAACTGCGCCAAATGTGTTGCGCTTACTTTGGGATGTCGATTCCGTAGACGCGTGCCGCGTTGTCTTGCACGATCTTGGCACGGACCTCGGGAGTGAGGTTCTTCGTCACTTCGGCGAAGTACTCACGCGAGTTCGGGAAGAGGCAGGTGGGGTGCGGGATGTCGGTCATCAGCATGACGTTGTCCACGCCCACGTCGTCGAGTACTTTCATCGCGGACTTCTCAAACCAACTCATCACGTAGATGTTGTTGCGGAAGTACTCAGTAGGACGGAGCTTCTGCAACGATCGCTCTTCTTTCGTTGTCACCATCTCGTCGAGTTGGTATTCACATGCTTCAAGAACGAACGGAACCCACCCGATGCCGCTCTCTGCTGACACGACCTTCACGTTGGGGTAGCGATCAAACAAGTCACTCATGATCAAGTTGGTGATCACCCGGACATTGGATATGTAGAACTGGGTTGCCAAGACCGCGAGCCGACGCTGGGGGCCAAATGACTGCCAGAAGATGTCTGAACTCGTACCGGAGACGACGGAATTCTTGCGTGATTCTTCACCGGTGTTCGGTGGCAGGCCACTACCAATATGGAAGTTCATCACTGAGCCGAGGTCATTGGCCAGTGACCACATTGGTGCGAAGTACGGCGCATCAAGGTCAGGAAGTGAGACCATTTGTGGCTTGTCGGTGACCGTGAACCCTGTAATACCCTGCTCATGCAGACGTGTCATCTCCTTGACCGTCAGATCCATATCCCAAATCGGGAGAATGCACTGCGGAAGCATGCGGCCGCCTGACTCGTGCTGGACGTCGACCATTCCGTCGTTGTAGATGCTGCTGACGATGTTGCGGAACTCAATGTCCTTGATGCCCATGACCGCGTTCGAAGCGAACCCAATGGAGTTCGGATAGAGCACCGCCGCATAGACACCCTGCTTGTCCATGAGTTCCAGCCGGCCCGGAACCGACCAAGCCGAATCGTCAATATCCTCGAACGGCAAGGACAGCACGCCCAGAGTTTTCGTCCCACCTTTGGCAATTGTGTGGCCGCCGAGACCTGTCCAATAGTTGCCTTCGAGCATCCAGCAAGTCGTGCCGTCCACCACACCCAACTGTGGCACGCGGTCCTTGAACTTGGCGGGAGCCCTCGAAGTCCAAAGATCCGCAGGTTCTGCAAAGTGGCTGTCGCCATCAATAATGGTGAGTCCACCCATGATCTCTTCGACTTGTGTGGGACTCATTTCTGAAGTGCTCATTTTAGCCTCGTTCTGCCGTGACTGGCGGTGGCTACTCAGACGTCCCGCCGAGGTCGGTACCATCGTGGATTCGTCCGGCCAGCATGCATAGGGACTTTGGTCCTCATGAAACGGCGCGCTAGCGCTTCTTGAACGTGACCTGCACTGTCTTGCTTGACGAATGTCCGTCGATTGACTTGAACGTGACTTTCTCGCGTGCCGTGAAACTACTTTTCTGCGCGAGCAGTGCTTTCCCGGCGGCGGTGGCATGGAGGGGCACGGATACCTTTCCCGCCTCATTCACCTTTACTGTCTCCGGCTTGACTAGTGCGACCTGCCTATTGACTGTGGCTCGGGATCGATTAGCGAAGTCCTGGACTACGAAGAAGGTTCCAGCCCCGGGGCTATCGAGCAGGATTTCCGGCGATCCGTCCCCGTTGAAGGCGCTGACCGGCATCGGAATTGTTTCGAATGGGCACTCGAACACCGATCCGTACCCCATCTGGGCCTGGTTGATGAACGCGACGTTGAACAGTCCGGTCGGTGGCGTGCTCGTGACGACATGGATGACGATGGCGCGTCCGGACGGGATCGGGGCGAAGAGCCCGTTCGAAGTCCCGGACGGCAGTCCGGTCGTATCGGGTTGTCCGGGGAATCCGTCGAACGAGAGCGCGGTGATCTTGCCGCCGGGAAATCCGGCCACAAAGCCACCAATCGGTACTGACGCGCCCGTCACGCCGAGGCTCCAACTCGTCCCTGTCCCGGTCGCCTTGCATGTGACTCCCGCGTCTTGAGCGTTTGCCGCGCCTCCGGCGGCGAGTACTGCACCGCAGGCAAGCGCTGCTACGACGAACCGCTGACGCCTCATCATCGTGTCCCTCCATCGCCTATGAGGCCGACTATCGTCCGCCGGTCTCGCTGGTCAAAAAGTTCTTCTCGCGATTCGGCGGTCAGGCATTGTCGGCGTAGACACGTCAAACCACGAGATCACTGCGTGATCGTGGGCGGTGGATTCAGGAAATTCGGATCTCGACATCGTCTTCTGAAATGCCGGTACTGTCATGCGATGCGCCTATATTTCGCGAACCGCTTGGCCTCATCGATTGCCGTGCTGGCGCTCGCGGTTGCGGTGATTCCTGCGGGTGCCGCGCTCGCGGCTGCGTCTCCTGGCTGGAATGTCGGCAGTTGCTTTACAACGGCTGAGGTCCAAAACGATCTGGTCGACCTCAATTCCGCCGTGTCATGCGCGAAGCCGCATACCGTGCAAGTAATTGGCGGAGCTGCACTCTCTCCGGTCTTTGCGGAGTACTCACTGACCCAGTTGCGCGACCAGAAGGACACCGGACTGCGGGCAGCACTCGCCGAATTCGGACAGAAGATCTGCTCCGGCACGGTGACCGCGGCCGGAATTTGGCCCAAGCAGGGGGCAGCACTAGCGAAGGTTCTCACCGGATTCGCCGCGACGGCTGCCGGTGGAGTGCTTCCAGGACTCAAGGAGCACCAGAACTTTGGTTGGGTGTTTCCGGACACTGCCGCATTCAATGCCGGTGATCGATCGATGATCTGCGTGATCTACTCGCCCGACCAGAAGAAGGGTGCGGGCGTTGCCGCCGCGAAGGGCTTGCAGGGCAATGCCCAACTCCTTGGTACCACCAGCACACTTCCAACAATGCGTTCCTGCTCGAAGTTGGATGGATCAGGTAAGAACAACATCGACATTTCATGCTCGAAGCCACACGTCGATGAGCTAATCGCGCATTTCGTCGGCAAACTTCCTGCCGATGTTTCCGCGATGACTGATGCTCAATGGGTGCCGTATGACGCGCAATGCCAAGCGATAATGGACGTGCTCGTCGGCGCGAAGAGAACCGATTTGCGAGTGAGGGCGGACCCGGATGGAAAGGCGAAGGCGAACACGCTCATCTATGTCCCATGTTTTGCCAGCCGCTCGAAATCAGCCGACGGGAAACATCCGAATCTGCCAGGCGGGACCCTGGTCGGACTTGGCAACAAGCCGCTGAAGGCCGCTTAGGATCGCAATGTCGGTCGCGGCGGACCGCCGAAATCAGTGGCTGCCGACACAGATATTGGAGATGAGCAACACATGGCAGTTTCGCCCACCCTCGACGATCTCGGCTCAGTGCCGCAATGGTTCAGCCAGGCCATCGCACATGCGCCGGAACACGTGGACATGTCGATTCTCGGCGCGAACGTTCATGTCCGCGTGTGGGGGGATCGCTCCCTTCCGGGACTCGTGCTGGTGCACGGCGGTTCTGCACACTCAGGCTGGTGGGACCACATAGGCCCACAACTAGCGCGTTCGCACCGGGTGGTGGCAATCGACCTCTCTGGCCATGGTGACAGCGCATGGCGCGAGAGCTACAGCATGGGCGCTTGGGGCGAAGAGGTGCTGGCTGCTGCTACCGCGCTCATTGATGGCCCACCAATCCTGATCGGTCACAGCATGGGCGGAGGTGTCTCCTTCGCGGCAGCCGGTGAGCATCCAGACTCTGTCGCGGGCCTCATCGTCATCGATACCGCGCTGGATCCGCGGCGCCTGGAGAGGGACGGGATGCTTCCAGCTCTACGCCCTCCGCGTGTTCATGCCACCTTCGAAGACGCAGTCGCCCGGTTCCGCACGATCCCGGAGCAGGCAGTCGTACTGCCGTACGTAGGCCGTCATGTGGCAGAGCAATCACTGAAGCCGGTGGAAGGCGGATGGACCTGGAAGTACGACCCGAACTTCTTCGGCCAGACGCCGGGCCGCTCGATGAGCGAGATGCTGTCGAGTCTGAAATGCCCAACGGTGTGCTTGCGAGCCGAGTTCGGATTAGTGACGCAGCAGATGGCAGAAGAACTACAGGAACTTGTGAGCACCACGATCCCCTTTGTCGAACTGCCGCAGTCTGGTCACCACCCGATGCTTGACCAGCCGCTCGCACTGGTCGCGGCGATTTCCTCAGCCTTGGAACTTTGGATTCGTCCGAAAAGGTGAACGAATGACCGTGTTCAGGCGTGGCTTGCATCTGGGTTCGTATGGCACGGTTGATGACGGCACTGCTGTGTTCGAACGCGCCGCCAAGTGTGCGGTTCTGGCCGAAGCAGCTGGCTTCGATGCCATCTCGGTGCCCGATCACGTTCATCAGAACGGCACGGGCGGCGGACCAGCTTCGCCAATGTTCGAGGCTTACACGTTGCTCGGGGCCCTGGCCATGCGCACGAGCACTGTGAAGCTGTACGCGCTCGTCAGTCCGGTCACCTTGCGCAACCCGGCCTTGCTCGCGAAGGCCGTGACGACTTTGGACGTGATCTCTGGCGGCCGGGCGATCCTTGGGCTTGGCGCCGCATGGGACGTTGATGAGCATGCCGCCTATGGCATCGAATTTCCAGGAACGGGTGAGCGCTTCGATCGGCTCGACGAGGCGCTCAACATCTGCAAGTCCCTGATGCGGGATGGGCACGCCACTTTTGCAGGCGAGCATTACTCAGTTGCCGACGCATACAACACGCCACGGCCGATTCGCGCTTCCATTCCGATCCTGGTCGGTGGCGGAGGCGAGAAGCGGACCCTGGATCTGGTGGCTCGGTATGCCGATGCATGCAATGTGTTCGGCGATGCTGAGACGGTGCGTCATAAGTTCGCCGTGTTGAAAGAGCACTGCGAGCGAGTGGGCCGCGACTACTCAGAGATCTCGCGCACAGCGTTCGCGGCTCCACCTAGAGACGCTGCCAAGTTCGAATCGCAACTCGCAGAGCTTGCCGACGCCGGGGCGCAGGGAGTGGTCGTGCAAGGCATGCTGGAAGCCGATGCGATAGGGCAACTCGGAGCGGCGTTGATGCGAGTCTTTCCCTAATCTCATCTAGATCGCCAACTGCTGGCTCGAACAAAACGACGTGTGGATTGCCATGATCCATTTCAAGTTTCGAAATGTTGTTCCAGCCATTGCCGCCTGCGTCCTCGTTGCACTCGATCTGACGGGACGTAACTCTGACGCATCGCCGATCCGGCGGCCTTGAAGAAGGCTCAGGCCTAGGTTTACGTTCACGTGGAGTTCTAAGTGCGCGACCTTCGAGGGGGCACCATGCTCGCAAGACGAACCATTGGCGGATTGGCGCTGGGCCTGATGGTTCTGAGTGCTCCGATATCGGCGCTAGCGGATACGGCGGATCTTGCGCGGGCCAGTTCGACAGTCAAGAAACAGGTATTCGCGGACCTCTCGATGCCTTGGACAGCGGATCAACGATGCACAGACGTTGCTCTTGCCAAGTCCAATCGCAAGTGGGCGCTCGTCAGCACATCACCGTTTGGATACGCGCATTGTGGTCCGTCGAGTGGCCACACCCAGGTGATCAAGCGGACTGCGAGTGGTTGGAAGTACCTGTTCTACGACATGGAGAATGACGGTTGCCAACGCTTTCACGTACCGGCTTCTGTGCGCCACGATTTCGCTCCGTTTGTGTGCTAGTTCTGTGGCGTACACCAGACTTATGAAGTCTGGGTGATTGAGCCAAGGCGCACATCGGTGGCTGCAGCCTTACTCCAAACGACGTGAAGTTTCGCGGATATCTCTTGACTTCCCATGCCGTGGCACCGTGATTGAGGGTGCCGAATACCTTCATATTGATGCTGTCGCCGCCATGTACCCCGAAGTTACGTGATCCATGCGCCAAGGATCCGGCTTGATGCGTGCAGAGCCCTTCCGGCAACGGAGTGCTCGTGAGATCCAGTTGGACGACATCACCACTCGATGCCGCGATATGTCCCGACCATCAATTGCGTGAATATTCCAGGTAACAAACCGATTGGCCACCTCACGTTTTCACCGACGATGTCAGCACTCGGCGTCGGGATTGCTATCGCTTTATTCGAACGATGACGACCTTGACGTAAGAAACCGCCTTGGTGTTGGAATCAACAATCTCGAGTGTGTACGTGCCCGGCTTCGTCAAGAGGAACACCGGCAGTTGCGCAAGCCCGGCGGAATCTGAAGTTGTGCGTCCAAGAGTCGCAGTTGTCTCGCTGCCCTTGATGCGTATCGAGTACGAGATTCCTGGACGAAGCCCGCGTGCGACCAATGAGACTGGTGCGCTCGATTTCGCTTCGACAACCGGAGCATTCTTTACCCTGATCGCAGACTTCTCGATCATGGTGCGGGGCGTCACGCGTTCGGCGCTTGCCGCGCTGAGGATGACAATCCCTGGCGCAGCGATCACGGCCTTTTCTGGGTTGGCGCTAGCGGGACCGAGTGGCTGAGGCGTTGAACTTGGTGTCGGCGTGGATGTGGGCCTGGCAGTCGGCGTGGATGTGGGAACAGGGCTAGGTGCGACTGTCGGCGTTGTGGTCGTTGTTGGTGCAGGCGTGGGCGTGGGCGAAAGCCGTGCGATGAGGATGTTCGCCAATGTCGTGAAGTTCGGAACCCCCATGCCAGTAGTCATGTCGTATCCCGGCAATGCAGTCCAGCCACCGAGATTGAAGATGTCGCTACTGCCGTCGGTGACATCTGTCATGGCTGCTGCATTTCGCGGGTCGTAGAGGATTGAGTGCACGTCCATAGCTCCGCCACCATTGTCGACAGCGGGCAGGCCTATTGCAGTGAGAACTGCATTGAGGTTCGCGATGCCGACTGCCACCAGGGGAGTTGCGGCACTGGTCCCGTACACCTGTGTCCACGGGAATTGCGTAGCCGAACATGGATAGGAGTTGCAGGCCTGAGTGATCGTGCCAGTGGGAGAGACGGGAGTGGGCAGGACATCGGGCGCGGTCAGCGCGTAGGAGACCGACACAGCAGAACCACCAGTGATGACGAACGTGCCGTCAAAGGGTGCGCCGACTCCGCCTACGGTGATTTCCTCACCCAAGTCCAGTCCCTGAGTCGATGGCGTGCTCAGTGTGGCCACATTGCTCGTGAGTTGCTTCGCGGTCACGGGCAGCCCGTAGTTCGCAATGGCATACAAAGGCCAGCCAGCCAAGGCAGCGACGTCAGGAATCATCCGCCCAGGTGCCGGGCCTGGGTAATTCACCGAAGTTGCTGCCGACTGGTAGGAAGGCATGGCGTAGAGCGAACTCTGCCCGCCACCAGTGCCTTGAGCGCCGGATACTGGGAATGTTGGCACATTGGCACAGTTGGTATTCGGGTTGGAATCGTGCCAGACGTAGTCAGTGTGCGTCAGCGAAGGCGCGAACGCTATCTCAACCCCATGAGCTTGACCATCGGCTGGAGTTTGCCATTGGGTGCCGCCAACGGCAAGAACATTGGGATTGCTGGCCGGATACTGCGGAGTCAGCGTCCCGAAACCGACCGAGGCTGCCCCGCTGGCCGCGGTCGGTGCAAAGTCGTTGCCGGCGAAGTTGAAGGTGAAGGTGTTGGGGGTCGGGGTGCTCGTCACCGTGACGGTGTTCGTCATGGAGAGCAGACCAGGTGCCTGCAGAGTCACGTATGCATGGTCTCCGACTGAGAAGCCGTGCGCAGATCCCGTCAATACGGTCAGCACTCCGGAAGTCAGCGCGATTCCGGAGACGGCTACCTTCGCACCGTTGCCGAAATTGAGTCCTGTGTTGGAGATGCAACCGCCGGATCCCTCGTCCCCGCCTGACACGACGACGATGACACCTTGATCCGCCAATTGCTGCAGCATGAAGTCAGCGTCTGTCTCCTGGGCTCTGACCTCGGCCCCCCCGTAGCTGATGGAGATGATGCATCCTCCATCAGGAAAGCCAGATCCTTTCGAGATGTTGCTGAGGGTGACGTTTGGATCGCCTGCGAATACAAATCCGCACGCGTTCGCGGCCGAGACAAGCATCGAATAGAACGGCTCTGAACCGGCCCCAGTGTTGATCATGGTGATGCTCGCGTTTGCTGGCAACGCTGCGGCCACGACGCTGGCATCGAGTGTGGCTTCGAGGCCGGGCGTCGATGCGGGTGGGTACAAGGTGCTGTTCACCACGGGAAGCGCAACGTTCGGGAGCCCGCATTGGGTCATCAGGTTGTTCACTGCTGTCGCATTGGCCGTCTGGTCAATCTCACCGATGACGATGCGTTGGGCAGCCGGGGTTCCCGAAGGAGTCAGTGGCAGGCCGACCGCAGAGCTCCACTGCTGTGGGGCCAGGCCTAGTTGCGTGGTTCCTTGCATTGGCGTGCAGTCAGCAGTCGGATAGTTGAATCCTCGGAAACTCGTGCCCTCAGCCGTGGTCAGAGCGGGGGCAAGCGCGAGAGCGAGAAGGCCAACGGCGCTGAGCGCAGTTGCCAGAAGGCGACCATGCATGAGCGGAATTTACAGTGAATGATCTCCATTCTTGTGAAGCGTGCGGGTGGACATTCCACAAGATTTTGACCACCGCTAAGGAACGACGACTACAGATGTCGCTGAGGAGCCAGTGTTGCCGGTGCCTGGCATGTCCGCGACAACGACGAGATCAAACATTCCTGCTCCGGGCAAGGTGACGCTCCCAGTGAATGTGTCCGTTGATTGATAGACCAACTGGATGGTCTGAGTGGCGATGCCAGGGGAGGTGACAAGGACACGCACCCGATAGCGGTTGGGAGTCCACGGGCTTGCGGTTGAGATAGGGCAGCCGCACAACATCTGCACCGAGGCGGTTATCGGGACTTGCACTGGACCTGAACTCGTGAGCGCTGAGTGCGGCGCAGGAGTGGTGACGGTGACGATCAGCCCATGCAGAGTCAGAGCAAGAGATTGCTTGTCACCAGGCACGATCCAGATGGGTGCACTGGTCTGACTGACAGGCGTCGGTCCGACGAGTGGACCGTAAGCCTCGACGAATAGGCGCCTGGGGCTGTTGAAGGCGAAGTTGAAAGTTACGGAAGCGGCGGCATCAAGTGTGGGGGTTGGCTGAAGTGGCGTGCGTGGATCGTTCATGATGGCCGCGGTGTCGCCACTGGTACCCACAACCTTGCCGGTCTGCAGCACTTGACCCGTGATCGCGTCCTTGACGACTACCAAAGCCCCGCTAACTTCGGAACTCACCCATTTCGCGGAATTGGCCTGGATACGGACAGTCAGTTGGCTCGGTGCTTCAACTGCAAATGAATGAGCTGCTGGCTGCAGGCTGATCACCATGATGGCAGCGACGAGAGGTATCAGGGCCTGGCGAGTGCGCATGACGCGTGAGGCTACCGAGCGTCAGGTGATGCGCGGAAACCCGGGCTTGCTTGGTCGCAGACCTGCGCAAGTAAGTGCGCTGCCAAGACCGACTTGTGTCTAAGCGTGCAGGATGGACGTGGCCAATCCCCTTGCCCAGTGCGTGGCGCGCTCAGCTTCGCTGCCGAGCAATCTCGTCTGACTGTCTACCAAGAAGCTCTCCGGCTCGGCAATGAGTTCGTACCCATGTCTGGCAAGGCGACGGGAAATCACGCGAGATGCACGACCAGTAAGCAGCGAGCGAGCCAGCAGGCGGGTATCGAAGGCAGCGGCGAACTGTCCGTGCGATGGAGGGCTTGTGCGAAACCAATCGCGAATGCCAGCGGCTTGCCAATGGGGATCCATGCTCAACGGGGCGTCCGGGCAATTGATGCTGCTCTTCTGAGCAGCCTCCAACGCGCTGGCGCGCGAGGCACGCGTGCTCAGCGAACGCACATGGGTGGGTCCGCCGACGACAACAAGGTCCGCTGAACCAACCAACTCGTCGGTAGCCTTGGAGACGTGGACGACAATTACTGATCCACACTCCTCCAAAGCAGACCCGATGAGCTCAGCCACTCGATG
Source organism: Actinomycetota bacterium (assembly GCA_030650795.1). NCBI lineage: Bacteria > Bacillati > Actinomycetota > Actinomycetota bacterium. The sequence goes on along the minus strand of JAUSDJ010000026.1, from coordinate 123,781 downwards.
GTTGTTCCCATACATGGATTCGTAGATCACGACTGACCGCATGGTGACTCCTGTAGTGAATTGTCCCATTCACCCCAATTGTTCGCTCATTTGCGACGGCGAAATAGGGCGCTTGGTCCCGCGCCACGATTGATGTGCTTCATTCGGGACGAAAGTCTCTACCGGCGATCGCTCATTCACTCCACGGTGAGGGTGTGATCACCACCTCTTGGGATGAGCGCTATGCCGTCAGCGACATGCTGTGTTCCGGGCAGCCGAATATTTGGGTCAAGGAGTACTGCGAAGAACTTCCGGCTGGGCAACTCCTTGATCTGGCAGGAGGCGAAGGACGAAATGCGCTATGGCTTGCCCAGCAAGGCTGGGAAGCGACTGTCGTTGACTGCTCTCAGGGTGCACTTGATCGGGCCAGTCATTGCGCTGGTGAGTTGCGCATTTCAACCAGCGTTCGCGTGGTTCGCGCAGACATTCGCAAGTACCTACCGTCACATCGCGCTTTCGACTTAGTACTCATCGCCTACCTGCACCTTGCGCCGGCGGAGCGCAACGCTGTTCTCGCTCTTGCAGTAAGTGCTGTTGCACCCGGCGGACGCCTGATGGTGATTGGTCACGATAAGCGAAACCTCGCTGAGGGCATCGGCGGTCCCCAGGACGCGAACCTGCTTTTCACTCCGGAAGAGATCGTTGTGCAGCTAGAAGGCCTTGGCTTGCAAATCGCGCATTCTCAGACTCGGGAACGACTCGTAGAAACCGATCAAGGGGCCAGAAGTGCCTTTGACGCAGTGATCATTGCAGCTCGGGTCTAGTTTCGGTTTGCGTTACATGCGCGAGCGCGTACCAATCCCCACGCCTTCTTGATCAACAATCTTGGTCATGCTGTTCTGCGAGAAGGTCGCGAGTAATTCACGCTTCTCGTTGAAGACAGTGCCTTGGCCAGCGATGCGGCCCTTGCCCGCGAAGCTGGCTTCTTGATTGATCAGCGTCCAGGATCCTGCGTCAATTTCGCGATGGAAGTTGATCGTATGAGAGATCACGCCAGTTGAGATCGAGCGATGCGCATCGCTCAGATTCGCAACATCACCATGCGCCTCCAGGGCTAAGCCGATCAGCCAACCATTGGTCGACCAAGCAAGCACGGCTTGGCTCGCGGCGAGTGATCGCACGGGTACCGGCATGCGAGTCCAGAATGACATGACCGGCACCCCATTGGCCAAGGCATGGACCGGGCTTGCATAACGAAGTTCTGCTCCAGGGAAAGTCACTCCTGGTTCGGACTCTCGTGATGCCTCTGGACTAAGCACGCCCGCCGGAATAGTTGGATTGTGAGCGATGAAGTCAGGTTCATCTGCTGTCATCAGGATCATGGACTTTGAAAGCAGGCGTTCTCCCTGCAATGCGCTGATGATCTTGCTGCCGTACGTACGCCCATTGTGGATGTCTTCTACCTCGAAGTGCAGCGGCTGCTCGTAGGTACCTGCGCGGGCGAAGATCGTGTGAATGGAGTTGACATGCTTGGGGTCGGTTGGATCAAGACTTGCGGCCATGATCATCTGCGCAAGCAGTTGCCCACCGAAGATGACATCTCTGCCTTCTTGTGAACCAGCAGGCATGGGAGCCAGATATCGCCTTTCACCGACTTGGGTGAGTTCCAGCAATTCAAGAGAGTCGGGCACGCTGCTCCTCGCGATTCGTAGGGATCAATTCCTTGTGCTGGGGATGTATTCGGTGATGCGACCATTGACGGCTATACGCGTGTGGCGACCAATCTGTACGAACTGAACGGCAGTGCGTGGGCAAGTACCTCGTGAGCGCATCGGCGCTCTCGTACATGTGTTGGTCAGCATCGAAGATTTGAGCACCGACGAATTGAGACATGTGCTGACCCCTGACTTGGACGAGAACTGTGAGTTGAGAAACCAGGTGTGCCTGCGCGTCAGGTTAATGGATTACAAGTGCGATTACATCTGGCTGATTGTGCCGCGCGCCTCTTTCGTGGCAATTGCACGGAATTGCGAGGTCGTGACTCTGCCAAAGGATCCCGGAGTGAGCGAGTTGTGCCCTGCTGTGGCGAACGAAGTCGAGCTAGCGATTGAACGAGAAGGTCTCGTCGACCATTCGCTCGCTCAAGATCCACAGCTCGTCGGCGGTGTCAGGATTGAGGGCATAAGCCTTGACTCCACCTAATGAATCTGTCTGATTGACGCTGGCCACATTGCAATCCTCTAGAAACTTTCCGCCAATCTCATCCGGCGAAGCAACACACGCTGCCCACACCGTTGTCGCCGCACCTTGCGGGACAGTCTTGAATTGCATTTGAGGCGCCCCGGCCGGGGTAGCAGCAGCACGCATTGTGGCAATGAGTTCGGGGGTCACGTGGCGACCGAGTTCAGTCTGGATGCCGCCCGGATGCAAGGCAGCCGCTCGGATGCCCTGATCGCGCAAGCGGCTGTCAAGGGCGACTCCGAACAGGACGTTGGCTGTCTTGGACCGGCCATAAGCCATCCAGGGATCGTATGGAGTCGTTACAAAGCCAGGATCTTCCAGGTTGACGTCTGCACGACGATGAGCGGCTGAAGAAAGCAGCACGATGCGCCCCGGCGATTTGATGAGCGGCAGGACGCGGTTCACGAACACGAAGTGTCCGAGGTGGTTGGTGCCGAACTGCGTCTCGAAGCCATCCTCCGTGGTGCCATAGGGGCAGGCCATAACCCCTGCGTTGGCAATTACCACATCAAATTTCTCGCCCTTTGCGAGTAGTTGCTCGGCGCCGCGACGGACACTTGCGAGCGAAGCGAGATCGACCTCAATCACCTCAAGTGATGCTCCGGGTTGAATGAATTCGCGGACAGATTCCAGTGCGCGGTCGGCTTTGGTCAAATCGCGGGCGGTTCCAACGACGGTTGCACCGTGAGCGAGCAGGGTGCGAGTCGTCTCGACCCCTAGGCCCGCCGAAACGCCGGTGACCAGGAAGCGCTGGCCAGTCAGATCGACTCCTTCGAGGACTTCGTCGGTCGTCGATGCAGCTGAAAATGATGAAGTCATGTGGTGCCTTTCCTGGGAATGCAAGGAGGATTGAGCACAAACAATGGGGCAACCCCGGATTTCCGGAACTGCCCCACCCTAGGGCCGAGCAGAGATCTACTCGAGGCCCTTTCAATGCGCTGAGCGGAAGTTAGGCGGGATCGCCGCCTCCCCTTTCTTGTGACCTTCTAGGAAAGTGGGATCAGATCGCCACAGGTAGCTGCAGGGTCAGGCACGAACTTGCCGTGCTTGACCTCCAAGAACCACTGGCACTTGGAGGGATCGCCATTGGGGGTCAGCCCAGGTGCGAAGGAGACCGGAGCAATGCTGAGCCCAGCACCGTCGTAGTTCGTGACGGCTCGCAGATTCGTCACGAAGTCAGCGCGGTAGGCGCAGGGACCGGCTTCTTGCAGCCCTCGAATGAAGAGGTCCGCGGCCACGTAACCCACTGAAGCGAATGAGGTCTCAGTATTCAAACCCGCTGCATTCATCGCATCTACGTACGCGGTGACGGCTGGATCATCAAGAGTCAGTGGCTTGGTCCCGGACGTGGCAGCAAGTACACCTTCAAGAACATTGCCAGTCTTGGCGACAACGTCAGGCGGCACGATGAGCGACATCATCTTCGCCTTCATCGGCACTCCCTGTTGGTCGAGGGCTTGCAGCAAGGAGATCGCCGAATCAACCAGTGAGATCGAATCGACGCCATCTGCACCTGAATTCTTGATCTTCAAGGCCATAGATGTGGCATCGAATGCTCCAAACGGCATGTCCAAGATTGTCGTGCCAACCTTCATGCCGACCTCAGGCACCGCGACTTCCATGCCCTTTGCTGAGGCAGTTGCACCCGGTGAGTTGTGACCAACGATTGCGACGCTCGTGCTGCCTGCTTCCTTCATGCGCAGGGGAGTGCTCGTTGACGCAAAGCCCGAGTTGTAGACGCCGAAAACTCCGAAGACGTTTGGGTCAACGGAGTACGCCGGCTGAATTGCCAGACCGACAACTGGGACATTCTTCTCGTGCAGCATGGTGAACATGGTGTCGGCCTGAGATGCGTGGAGCAGTCCATACATCTGGTCTTGGTCAATCGCTTTGGTTGCAACTGTGGATTGGCGCGAGCCATCGCTCATGTCGTCGTACACGGTTGTGACAATCTGTCGCCCATTGACTCCGCCTTTGGCGTTTTCCTGTTCGAAGCGCAGTTGGGCTGCCTTGTCGAACTCGGCAAAGGTAGGTGCAGCGGCTCCAGAATTCGGGAACACAATGCCAACCTTCACTTGGGTTGCGCTGACGCCGGGAACAGCTGAGCATTCAAGGCCGCTTGGACTCACTGTCGAATCGATGGCGGACGGGTTGGAACTGCTACATGCTGCAAGAAGCATCGCGGCACTCAATCCAGCAACGAGTGCTGCGGCTTTGGTGTTCCGCTTGCGTGTGGATGCGTTCACGGGAATTCCCCTTCGCGTCGTTCAGCATGAATTCGTATTTGAATTCCCTTCGAGAGTGCTCTTATGAAGAGCCCAAGTCAACGAATGAATCGCACTGCGACACGATTGTTACCGACTCGAAATTTGTGAGTTGTATGTGAGGGATATATGCGTAGCCATTGACTCAGCAAACTAGATTGTGCACAATCTAGTTATGAAAATACAAAGTCATTGCTGGAGCTGTCCTTTACGAACAACCACGGGGCAGTTGTGCCACTTTCGGACTTTGCCGGTCGACCGATGCTGATCGTCAACACGGCGAGCAAATGCGGGCTAACCCCGCAGCTGGAAGGCATCCAGAAGTTGTATGACGACTTCTCGGGTCAAGGACTCGTCGTCATCGGATTTCCGTGCGATCAGTTCGCGCATCAAGAGCCCGGTGATGATGCGCAAATTGAAGAATTCTGCCTTATCAATTACGGCGTCAGTTTTCCGCTGTCGACAAAGATTGATGTCAATGGCAAGAACACGCACCCGGTGTTCACCTTCCTCAAGGCGCATTCGTCCGGCCTGCTGGGCTCCACGATCAAGTGGAATTTCACGAAATTCCTGGTCTCACCCGACGGCGCCGCCATCAAGCGCTTTGCGCCCAAGACGACTCCTGACCAAATTCGCGCAGATATTGAATCGTTGCTGCCAGAATCGTTGTCGTGACCAAGTCCTCTGAGCCCGATCCGACGCTGCTCCTCGACAATCAACTGTGCTTCATGATCTATCGATTGCAGCGCAGCATCACTGATCGGTATCGCCTGATCCTTGCGGATCTAGGTCTTACCTATCCGCAGTATTTGGTGATGCTTGCAATGTGGGAGTCCAAGCGACTCTCGGTCAGCCAGTTGGGAGATCGTCTTAGCCTGGATAGTGGCACTCTGTCGCCCTTGCTCAAGAGACTTGAGTTGGCCGAGTTAATTGAACGCAAGCGCTCGAAGCTTGATGAACGCTCAGTCGAGATCTCGCTGACGGCCCGTGGACGGGCCTTGCGCAAACGCGCACTCGACGTTCCATCAGCGATCGGCGAGTGCTTTGCCGCAAGTGCGGATGAGTACTGGGTACTGCGGCATCAGCTGTCTTCGCTTCTTGAACGGGTGGAGACTGCCAACGCAAAAGATCTGGCCGGCTAGTTACCAGGAGCCGCCGCCGCCACCTCCGCCGCCGCCGCCGGCCCCTCCGCCTGAACCAGAACCGCTGCTTGGGGCTGTGAGCGAGCTTGATGCCGAATGCGATGCGCTGCTGACCAGTGAGCTCATGGCAGCAATCGTCAGGACATTGAATCCTGTGGCTTGAAGTTCTTCCGGGGTGAGATCAGGGAAGGCGCCGACCCAGGACTGCTCAAGAGAGAAGACCACGGCATACGGCAGCATCGTGGCCAAAATGGCACCGGCCGGTAGCCCCAGCCGCTGGGCGAATTCCCGACGCGCGGCTGATGCATCTGTCTCAAGCAGCCTTCGAAACCCAAGAGTAAGCATGAGGAATCGTGCCGAAGCTTCGGTTTCCCGTCGCGGAGTGATGGCGCGCGCGATAGCGCCACCAAGGATCGAACCGATGACGATGCACACCGCCACGACGGTCACGGGCGGTGATTTGAACGCGATCGAAGCAATAAACAAGGCCACTCCAACCGCCGCGACAAGGAACATCCAATTCCAACGTCGGTCAGGTGTGCCCCCTTCGGCATTGCGGCGCCCGGCGGCTTCAGCAGCGCCGACTAAGCCTGAGAATTCAGTGCCCCACACGTCTGCCAATTCGGCGTTGTATGAACCCAAGCTTGCTGGGGATCCAGCAGCGAAGATCTGATCCAGCAGCATTGCTTCCCAGGCCTGCACCTTGACGGCTGCCTGTGGCACGAGTGCGACCGTGAGGTGATCAGCGTCAGCTATGACTACCTGTCCGCGTGCGGCAAGATCAGTGAGCGCGGCGACCATGGCCCGTGGGCGCATGGAAGCGTTGTCGCCCTTCCATGCTGCTGCCATTTCCACTGCGCTCAGGCGATCTGGTGGTTCAAATTGCACGGGCGTGGCGTTGACGGCCACGCCCTTGTCACCGCGGCGCCAGCGGATGGCGAGCACGATGGGCACAATCAACAGCGCAAGAAACAGCACCGCGCCGATAATCATTGCGAGCCCAATTGGCTGCTCGGGTTCAAAGACTTCTACCGGCTTTACTGTGAAGGCAGCTGCTGGATAGTCGATGGCAGTAGTGAGGAATTCACCATTGGCGACGGGACTTGGTCCGAGATCGACTGTCTGACCATTGACTGCAAGAGGACAAGTCTTGGTGGAGCCAAAGGAGCCCAGCAGACATCGAGAAGCAATGGGACTCGCCGGGCCAGCAACGCTCGCCTTTGCGCTGGTGATCGGCACATCAAAGTTGTTGTCGATCAGGTCCCAGAAGAGTTCGACATCTCCAACGGCGAGACCTGGAGGTGCTTGTGGGTCGGCAACATCAGACTTGGTGATCACGCGAAGCGCGTGAGCTACCGAATAGGTGATCACGTAGGTATGCGCGCCAGTCACCTCCGTGTTGGCATCACCAATGCGAATCCGTAGCACGTTTGATTCGTCACTCAGTGTGTAGCTTGCTAGAAATCCATCGACCCTGACTCCAAGAACTCTGACGTCGTACAGGCGCGTGCGACCAGTGCTGTCCTCATCGGCGACAACGAGATCTCGATAGATCCCGTGCTTATTCGGGGTGTTTGAGAAGTCGTAGTTGATGGTCTCTTTGAAATCCACGACTGAGTTGGGTTGGACGGTGGCTACGACGTCATATGAGTTGATCGACTCGGCCGCTTGCGCAGCACTGGCGAATCCAACTCCGATCGCCACAGCAAGCAGAGCCCCGCCGATCCGCGCACAATTCCTCATCATGTGGTGATTGTGGCAGTCCCTTGACGAAGGGGGTATTGGCCCGCGCAGTTGTCCAAGCCATACGCTCAAGCATGCTGAGTTCGCAAGGCCGCCTCCCGTGAGCGTCATCGCGGCGGTCCATTGCGAACTCGCAGCCAATCGTTACCCGCAATCTGAGATCACGGCGGCGTTTGCAGACGTGGTCTCGCCATCAGGTGAGCACCGACCACTTATCGAGCGGATACACCGAGCTACGAGCATCGAATATCGCAATCTGGCACTTCCTCTGGAGGCCTATGCGCAGTTGGCTGGCTTCGGCGAGGCCAATGACGCCTTCATTCGCGTTGCTTTGGAGGTCGGGCAGGCCGCAATCGATGGAGCACTGCTCGAGGCAGGGCTGTCAGCAAGCGACATCGACCTTGTGATGTCCACATCGGTCACTGGCATTGCTACTCCCTCCCTAGATGCGCGGTTGGTGTCTCGTGTTGGATTTCGGCCTGATATCAAGCGCTTGCCAATCTTCGGCCTCGGCTGTGTTGCTGGCGCTTCGGGTATTGCTCGGATGCACGACTATCTATTGGGACATCCAGACGAGATTGCCTTGTTGCTCTCTGTGGAACTGTGTTCGCTCACAGTGCAACGCGACGACTATTCAATGCCGAATGTCGTAGCAAGTGGCTTGTTCGGCGACGGTGCGGCCGCAGTCATTTTGGTTGGTTCGAATCGGGCAGCCAGTCTTGGACTGACCGGCCCGCGGGTGCTCGCCTCGCAGAGTCGGCTATATCCCGATACCGAACGAACGATGGGCTGGGATATCAGTGAGCATGGTTTTCGCATTGTTCTGTCAGCTGGAGTTGGTGACGTCATAAGCCAGTACCTCCGTGAGGATGTTGACAGCTTTCTCTCAAGGCATGATTTGAAGATTGACGATGTCTCGCGCTGGGTGAGTCACCCCGGCGGACCACGCGTCTTGCGAGCAATGGAATCGACATTGGGTTTGCATTCAGGAGAACTCGATGTCACTTGGCGTTCATTGGCGGCCATCGGCAATCTGTCGTCCGCTTCAGTCCTGCATGTACTGCGCGACACCATGCAGGGCACTGGGATGGATAAGCCCCCTGCTGGAACGCCTGGAGTTGTCATGGCCATGGGGCCGGGCTTCTGCGCTGAGTTAGTGCTGCTCGAATGGTGAGCCAATGATCGGCTACTGGGCCTTCACGGTGCTGATCGTGCTCGTGGCTATTGAACGGGTCGTTGAACTTCGAGTCTCCAAGTGCAATCTCGACTGGAGTTTTGCGCACGGCGGGATTGAATTTGGTCGAACGCACTACCCGTTCATGGTTGTGCTCCACGCGTTTCTGCTCGCTGGTTCCTTGATTGAGGTGTGGGTCTGGCAGAAGCCCCTGGTCGCTGCTCTGTCATGGAGCATGTTCGTCGTAGTGATCGCAGCACAGGGCTTGCGCTGGTGGTGTATAAGGACATTGGGCCAGCGCTGGAACACTCTTGTAGTCGTCATCCCGGGGCTTCCTCGGGTGACCGCTGGTCCCTATCGACTTATCAGTCATCCGAATTACGTGGCAGTCGTGATCGAGGGGATCGCTCTTCCGCTCGTTGGATTCGCTTGGGTGACGGCATTGATCTTCACTCTGCTCAACTTGCCACTGCTATATGTGCGATTACGAGTTGAGAATCAGGCGCTTGCGTCGTTGCCTGCGGCCGCGATGTGAACGACGTTCTTGTCGCTGGCGCTGGCCCTGTTGGACTTGCTGTGGCGATAGCGGCCGCACAAGCCGGGCTTCAGGTGCAAGTCGTCGACCCGCGCACCACTCCGATTGACAAGGCTTGTGGCGAAGGTTTGATGCCAGAGGCATTGGATCGACTTGCTCGACTCGGGATTGATCCAGAAGGTAGAGATTTCACGGGCATTCGCTATATCGCTCCGGGTCACGCTGCTCTCGCCCATTTTTCGTCCGGCCCGGGCAGGGGAGTGCGCCGAACGGTCTTGCAAGCCCAGATGCAAGCGCGCGCAGAGCAACTTGGCGTGTGCTTCGCCAAAGGAAGAATCACCGAGCTTGTCCAGGGCTCCGATTCAGTGGAAGTTCAAGGCTTCTCCGCTCGGTACTTGGTCGGAGCTGATGGTCTGCATTCGCAAGTCCGCTCTGCTCTGCACATTCCGACAACAACCGGGCCGAGGCATCGCTTCGGTATTCGACAGCATTTCGCCGTCCAGCCATGGGCTGATGTGGTGGAGGTCTACTGGTTACCTGACGCCGAGCTCTACGTCACGCCTATTGATGACAGCACCGTGGGAGTTGCGGTGCTCGGCGCTGCGCCTCTCGATCTTGACGATGCGATTGCGCGCGTACCTGCGCTCGCTTGGCGTCTGAATCTGGCTGCCCGCGTGAGCTCCCCGCGTGGCGCCGGGCCGATGCACGTGCACGTTGCGCAAAAGCGTGTAGGCCGGGCACTACTCGTTGGCGATGCAAGCGGTTATGTCGATGCACTCACTGGTGAGGGTCTGCGCGTTGGCTTCGCGCAAGCGCACGCTGCCGTGGCATGCATCGTGGCGAACGAACTTGGCGGCTACGAACGAGAGTGGAAGCGCATCACGCGTTCCTATCGAATACTGACGTCGTCGCTCCTCTTAGCAGCGCGGAATAAACGAATGCGAGGAACCATCGTTCCTGTTGCACAAATGTTGCCGCGAATGTTTTCGCAGATTGTGAACCTCCTATGAACTACCGAATCGCATTGCGTGACTGTGGTTCGATAGCCAGATGACTTCCAATTTTGTAATCGTCGGGGGCGGCTTGGCAGGAGCCAAGGCCGCTGAAGCTCTACGGGCCAGTGGCTTCGATGGCGGCATCACCATTCTGAGCAAAGAGTCGCATCTTCCATACGAGCGCCCGCCGCTCTCCAAGGGCTATTTGATGGGCAGGGACTCGCGCGAGAGCGTCTTCGTTCACCCAATGGAGTGGTACGCAGAAAACGAAGTTGAGCTGAAGCGGGAGTCAGAGGTCGTGGGAGTCGATGCGCAAGCCCACATCGTCACCTTGAGCGATGGCTCGACGCAGTTGTATGACAAATTACTGATCGCCACTGGTTCGATCCCGCGCAAACTGAGTATCCCGGGTGCCGATCTAGCAGGAGTGTTCTACCTGCGGGAGATTGATGACAGCGAGGCCATCAAGTCTGCCTTCTCCTTGTCCAAGAGCGTGATTGTCATCGGTGCTGGCTGGATTGGTTTGGAGACTGCCGCTGCGGCGAGGGCTGCCGGGCTTGATGTCACCATCCTCGAAGCCGCGTCGCTGCCCCTCGTGCGCATTCTTGGCGAACAAGTGGCTCAGGTCTTCGCAGATTTACACCGCAAGAATGGTGTTGACCTCCGTCTGGAAGTCAGTGTGGACGAGATCCTTGGTCGCCAGGGCCGAGTGACTGGTGTGCGTCTAGGTGATGGCAGTGAGATCTCCGCCGACATGGTCATCGTTGGCGTGGGCATCTTGCCGGACACTGCACTTGCTGAATCTGCTGGCCTTGACACCGACAATGGGATCCTCGTAGATGAGCACTTACGTACCAGCGACGCCGACATTTTTGCTGCAGGCGATGTTGCCAACGCGTTCAATCCACGTATTGGCTCGCATATTCGCGTGGAGCATTGGGCTAACGCTTTGAACATGCCGGCCGTGGCTGCGCTGGGAATGATGGGGCAAGAGGCCAGCTACGATCGGCTCCCGTATTTCTACAGCGATCAATACGACCTTGGGCTTGAATACGTCGGCTACACGGCGCCTGGCGAATTTGACGAAGTGGTGATCCGCGGCGATTTGGATAGCGGTGCCTTCATCGCCTTCTGGCTGCGCGAGGGTCGAATCCAGGCTGGCATGAACGTCAATATCTGGGATGTCGTTGATCCGATTCGCGAACTCATCCAACGGGGCACTCCCGTGGATTCCGCCGCGCTGAGTGACGAGCAGGTGGAACTGGACTCTCTGTAGTCAGCACGGAGATCATTTGGCACTATCAGCAGAGCCGGGCATACGCAATGAGGGGGAGAACGTGAACCAAGCTCAATTCGAGAAAATGAAGACGGGCAAGGGATTCATCGCGGCGCTTGATCAAAGCGGTGGCAGTACTCCTAAGGCACTATTGCTCTACGGGCTGGATTCCTCTGCATATTCCAATGACACTGAGATGTACGACTGCATCCATCAGATGCGCAGCCGCATCATCGCCAGTCCAGCGTTCAACGGCGATCGAATTCTTGGCGCGATCCTGTTTGAAATGACGATGGATCGACAGATCGACGGCCGAGGTACCGCTGAGTACCTATGGAACGACAAGCAGGTCGTGCCATTTCTCAAGGTCGACAAGGGTCTGGCGGACGCCGCCGATGGCGTGCAGTTGATGAAGGCCATACCCGATCTTGATCCCCTGCTCGAGCGCGCAGTGGTTCACGGAGTCTTTGGCACGAAGACGCGATCGGTGATCAAACTCGCCAACGACTCGGGCATCGAGGCGATCGTGACCCAGCAGTTCGAGGTCGGAGCACAGATCCTGCGCGCCGGGCTGATTCCGATCATCGAACCAGAGATCGACATTCACAGCACGGAAAAAAGTGCTGCCGAAGACAAACTTCTTGGTGCACTGACTCAAGCGTTGGATGCGCTTTCTGCAGATCAATTCGTCATGCTCAAGTTGACTCTTCCTGATGAGGATGGCTTCTACACCTCTCTGGTGAATCACCCACGTGTGCTGCGATTGGTGGCACTGTCCGGTGGTTACTCGCGTGAAGAGGCCGACACCCGCCTTTCGAACAACCATGGCGTTATAGCCAGTTTCTCGCGGGCATTGACTGAGGGACTTTCTGCCCAACAGAGCGAGGCCGAGTTCGACTCGGCCCTGGATTCTGCGATTGCCAGCATTTACGCGGCCTCGATCACTTAGGCACTAAGCGATTTGCAATCATCTTGGCGAGCTTGGCTGAAGGCTGAGTTTCGCCTGTCGCGTAGAAGCCGAGAAACAGCGAGGGTTCGACCATTTCGAGTTCAAGGACAACTGGATCGCCGTGCTCGTCATCAACCAGATCCACGCGCGCATAGAGCCATCCCGAAGGAGCGCATTGCAAGGCAGCCGTAGCCACAAGCAGTTGATCCGGCCGAGCCTGCGTTCTGGAAATTCGTTCGCGCAGAAACAGTTCGCGTTCGAACAGCTGCGAAGGCTGATCCAAGATCAGCAGTGCGGCTTTGCTCACGGCATGCGAAAACTGGCCGTCGAAGAAGATCATTGCTGTCTCGGCGCTGACATCGACGCTAGGGAAGTACGGCTGAATCATCGCCACTCGATTCATGGAGTGCAGGGCTTGCACTGCACGGTTGCCGGATTCGGCGCTTGTGCTGCTGAGTCGAACTGTGTCGCGGGACCCTGCTGAGATTGTTGGCTTTACCACGAACTCGCCGGATGGGAATGTCCAGGACTGACCGGGCGCTACGAATACCGTTGGCACGATCGGCACTCCGCCTTGTTCCAGGTCCCGCAGGTAGCCCTTTTCTGAACTCCACGTTACGACCGCGAGCGGGTTTGCCAGTTCCGTCACTGATTCCACACTCTTGGCCCAGGCCAGAAACTCCGAACGATGCTTTGTGTAGTCCCACGTGGACCTGATGAGCACCATGTCGTATTGCTCCCAGGAAACCGCAGGGTCATTCCAGACGGTGACACTTGGGTCAAGCCCGGCGGCTCGAAGAGGCTCCAGCAGATGTCGGTCATCAATATCGAGTTCGGGATACGCAGCACACGTGGCTAGTGCGATCTTTGGATTGACCGTCATGTGCGGATTACTGCGCCTCAGGAAGGTTGAATTGAACGCGCGCGTCTGCTGGCACCAGGTCCAGGAAGGTCTCTGGGTTGTCGGCAATGACGCGCAAGGCATATGGGCAGAACGGCAGCACTTGCAAGCCGCGTTCACGAGCCGATTCCAAGGCGAAGATGATCAATTGCTTGGCCAGACCTCTTCCGGCGAATTCGGGGGAGGTTTCGGTGTGCGTCAGCGAGATGCGATCCCCTTCGATCGTGTACTCGGCCAAGCCCGCACGTACTGCTGAGTTATCGCGAATTTCCACGCCCATGACTGCCTCCTCGATCTCAGTTGCGCGCGATTTGCTTGAACATTCATCTAATAGTTGACCACGACGCATATGGCTCACGAGGCCGTCCTGCGAAGGAGTCCACCATGACCACCATTCTTTCGCCAGGCCCATACCGCCTACGACTTTGCTCCCGACTTGGTGAGTGACGCCGAACTGGAGGAGAGTTACAACCTCGTTCGTCACGCACCGACCGCGATGAATTCCCAGCCCTTGCGCATCACCTACCTGCGATCCGATCAAGGCATGGCGTGCTTGCCGCCCTCATTCTTCCCACGGATTCCGTCAGCGCGATGGCTGCAGCTGGCATCGGCTCAACAGCCGCGGCGATGCTGAGGTTGCCCGCAACTGCCGCCTTGCTGGGTGCGGTGCTGATCGGTGGCGCCGGTGGGGCAATCGCTCCCTTTGCAATTATCGGGGCAGTGATCGGTTACCTCATTCGGGTGTCAGTGGATGCAAAGATGAACAAGGTCGCCTCTGGTCTTGGCGACAGCCCGCAGGAGCAGGTGACAAGCTCGTAAGTCGGGCTGCCGTTGGTCAACCGCGGTGATGTTCGATGACACCATGAAACTCCGGCCCCTTGGTCTCATTGGGCCCTACGTGAACTTGCACTTCATCAATGCGAGCAATGCCGTGCAGCAGCTCGTGTTCAGCTTCATGAGCAATGTCATGTGCGGCAATCAGGCTGAGATTTGGGTCAGCGGAGATTGCGATCTCAACGTGCAGTCGATGGCCAACCCAGCGCATCTGGACTTTGTCGATGCCAACGATGCCCGGCGTCTTGGAAAGTGCGGCCTCAACTTCGTCGATCAGTTCAGGGTCCGTGGCGTCCATCAATCTTCGGTAGATATCGCGCATGGCCTGCCACAGAACGATCAGAATTGCAAAGGTCACAAGCAGGCCGACAATCGGGTCGGCCGCTGGGAAGCCGATGAGTACTCCAAATGCGCCGATCACAACAGCCAGCGACGTGATTGCGTCGGTACGGGCGTGCAATCCATCGGCCACCAGCGCAGCTGAGCCAATGCGACGCCCCACGCGAATTCGATAGATCGCCACCAACTCGTTGCCAGCGAAGCCGATGATTCCCGCGGCCATGACGGCTCCAAGGTAGGAGACCTCCTGGGGATTCAACAAGCGTCTGAGTGATTCGTAGCCAGCGACCCCTGCCGAAAGGGCGATCATGAGGATGATGAAAATGCCCGCGAGATCCTCAGCCCTTCCGAAGCCGTAGGTGTAGCGGCGGGTAGCGGGGCGGCGGCTCAATGAGAAGGCAATCCACAGGGGGATGGCGGTCAGTGCATCAGAAAGATTGTGGATGGCGTCGGCCAACAATGCGACGGAACTCGTGAGGACAACGACTGTTGCTTGAACTGCCGATGTGATGAGCAGTGCCAGCAAGCTGAGCTTTACCGCGCGAATGCCCGCGGCACTGGATTCAAGCGCGCTGTCAAAGGAATCTGCTGTGTCGTGGCTATGCGCAATGAAGATGCTGCCGATTCTTGCGAGGATCGAATTGGGGTGCTCGTGGTCGTGATTGTGGTCGTGCGATTCGACGTGATCCTCATGTTCGGCGGGCTCATCGACCATGTTCGCCACTCTATTGGCTACAGAACGTTGACGGCCCGAGCCAGCACTAGTGCTACCAAGACCAACGAGATGAGCGATTCGACAATCATGCAGAGCTTTGGCCAATGCCGAATGGCGGCAACGTCAGTGGGACTGAACGCCAAAGCCGTGTTGAACGACAGAGCTAAGTAGTCAACGAATTTTGGATACCACCCCTGCGCAAGCAATGTTGGGATGTTCTGTTCGGGAAAGATGAATGCCGGATGCGTGGGCAATTCGTCGCGTGCTCGTGCCGCGGGACCTCCCGAATCCAAATGCCAATACCAGAGTGCAAAAGCGATGACGTTGATCGTCCAGATCGCCCCGCCAATGGTCAGGAGTTGCGCTGGTGTGGCGAAGTCTGCATGTTGCAATATGCCCAATACCAGCCGGCCCGCGGACATGATGGTCAGCCCAGTGATCAGTGCAATAAGCACTCCGCTCACGATTCTCAGCCAGCGGTGCTCATTGTCCATTCGGCCGGGATCGCCGATGACCAAGACGAGCAGCATCACCAGAAGCAGCGCGCAGTACGCGTAGTGAAGTGCATTGGAAAGTCGGAACTCCTCCGGCACAATCAGCACGAGTCCACCAACTGCCAACACAGCTAGGGCCATCGGCAGGCGGCGTTCGCCCAACTCTCGAGGCTCCTGCGTCTCCTGAGTCACTCCACGACTCTACGAGTGTTCGCCGCCAACAGGCTTACGACTCACATGCAAATCAATAGGGTTCGACACGATCCGTTCGGGAACAAAAGGAGCTTGCATGTCCGCTCGAAGTACTGCCGTCGGAGCGGCTTCCGGATTGGTGTTGCTCACCCTCGGCGCCGGTCAATTTCTCATGACTCTGGACAGTTCTGTGATGAACGTTTCAATGGCCACTGTCGCAAGCGATCTCAATACGCCGATTACTGGTATTCAAACGGCCATCACGATGTACACCCTCGTCATGGCAACGCTCATGATCACCGGCGGCAAGATCGGCAGCAATATCGGACGTCGCAGCCTTTGCCATCGGCTGCGTCATTTATGCCATCGGCTCCTTCGTCACTGGCCTTGCGCAGAATCTCGCGACCCTGCTCCTCGGCTGGTCTCTGCTCGAAGGCGTCGGTGCTGCCCTCATCATGCCTGCGATCGTTGCCTTGGTTGCGAGAAATTTCCAGGCTCAGGATCGACCGCGCGCGTACGGGCTCATTGCTGCAGCGGGCGCCATCGCCGTGGCTCTTGGTCCTTTGATCGGGGGGCAGCCACCACCTATTTGTCATGGCGTTGGGTCTTCTTCGGTGAGAGTTTCATCGTGGCGATCATCTTGCTGCTGTCTCGGCGGGTTTCAGATGCCGCGGTTGAAACCAAGAAGCCCCTCGATTTCGTCGGTACTGCGCTCTCGATTGCCGGACTCGGTCTGGCCGTCTATGGCGTGCTGCGCACCAGCGAATGGGGATGGATCAACCCGAAAGTCGGCGGACCCTCAATCGCAGGGATTTCGCCTAGTTTCTGGCTTATCGTCGTGGGCTCCTTCATCGTCTGGCTGTTCTTCCAGTGGGAGCAAAGGGTGCTTGCCGCAGGCAAGGAGCCATTGGTTCGTGCGGATATCTTTGGCTCGCGCCAATTCAGTGGCGGGCTGATCATGTTCTTCTTCCAATTTCTGCTGCAATCGGGAGTCTTCTTCGTCATCCCGTTGTTCTTGTCTGTGGTCCTGGAACTATCGGCAATGGAGACTGGCGTTCGACTCATGCCGCTCTCGATTGCCCTGCTCCTTGCAGCAGTTGGCGTTCCGAAGCTTTGGCCACATGCGTCTCCACGCCGGGTGGTGCGCATCGGGGTGTTGCTGATGCTCCTTGGCATCTTGGCGCTGCTATCGGGAATCGATATCGACGCCACTGCTGCGGTCGTCTCGGTTCCCTTGGCACTGATGGCGCTCGGCATGGGTTCGCTCGCCTCGCAGTTGGGCAGCGTGACAGTCTCGGCTGTATCCGATAACCGCAGCGGAGAAGTCGGCGGTATTCAGAACACGGCCACGAATTTAGGAGTCTCACTTGGAACGGCGCTTGCTGGATCGGTGCTCATCGCAGTCTTGACCGGTTCTCTGATTGCTGGGATTCAATCAAATGAACAAGTGCCGGAAAGCATTCAGCAGCAGGCCGGAGTCGAACTCGCCAGCGGCGTGCCTTTCCTTTCCGACACGGCTTTGAATGCCGCGATGCTGGAGGCAGGTGCGAGCCCAGAAGTCACTGATGCCGTGGTGATGGAGAATGAGGAGGCCAGAGTGCAAGGTCTTGATGCCGCACTCGGCTTACTTGCATTGTTCGCGGTGGCGTCCTTGCTATTCACCTCTCGCATTCCGGAAGCGCAGCCAGGGACCGCCGAGACTAAGCCTGTGGCTGCGTAGTCGCTTCGCCCTGCGTGAACCGCTCACGCATCAGATCGGCTTCGGCCATCAGACTCTGCTGCACTGAATCATTCTCATTCAAGGAGTTCGCCAGGCTTCCGTCGTCGAGTGCCGCCTTGAAGGCATCGAAGTCGGTGTCCACCTGTGCGGCATACCGCTCTGAGAATGCGACCATCGATTGGTCGAAGACGTCGCTCGTTCCCAGGTACGAAGCAATCTTGATCGAATCACCCGTGCGGGCATGCCCGCGAGCAAGGGTCTTGCCACAGATCTGCGCGTATCCGGCGAGAGTTCGCGGCGTCAGAGTCGAAATCTCTGGTGACCATTTCATGTCGCGCAGTTGGCGCACGTAGAAATGCCGGCCGGCTGGCCCGACAAGCCAGCCAAGAAAGACATCGCTTGCCGCTTGCATCATTCGTTGGCCTGCAACAACCCGATGGCCTTCGTCTTTGTAGCGAGAGTGAGCCGAATACGGCTCGAGCACGCTCCTCACCGCCTCCTTCACCTGCAATACGAGCAGGTCCTCAGGATCGCGGCCTTGCAGCAACACCACGAACGCGCGCAGCCCAACGCTGCCAACGCCGACAACCTTGTGGGCGAAATCGACTATGTGATATTTGCGCAGCAACTCTCGGCGGTCATCGAGGAGGGTCATTCGGTATTGCTCGAAGATGCCGTCGATGACTTCCCACATCACGCCATCCATCGGCAGGCGCACCAGCAGGGGCGGATCGTCGACAAACTGGCGAACCCCGTCCGCCTGGATGGTGAGCTTGTTGATTGCTGACCAACGATCTCTGCTGCGGGCCTTGGCCAGATTCCGATCCATGTTCTTGGCTGCCTTGTTCCCGCCTTCGGTTTGCGCGAGATTGAGGAGAAATTCAGCATCGACGCGCGAGTACCACATATCGAGGTCGTTCATCGATGCGTACTGCGCCATCGCCAAGCGATATGAGGCTGCCGCCGTAAGCGTGGCCAATTGGCGGTCAGTGCTACTGAATTGGTTGTCCGTGGCTGCGATGTAGAAGGAGGCGACCATCCGCGCGACATCCCAGTCAAACGCACCTGGATGAGTCTCGTCGAAGTCATTGATGTCGAACAGCATCGAACGATCTGGGCTTGCGAAAACCCCGAAATTCGACAAATGGGCATCACCACACAACTGGGTAGTGAGCCCGGAGCTGGGATAGGTGCCGAGGTCATAAGCCATGACAGCAGCTGTGCCGCGATAGAAGGTGAATGGGCTCACGGCCATTCGTGCGTGCCGGATTGGCACCAACTCCTGCACTCGCACTGCTTCTTGCTCGCGCAGCATTTCCACGGGGTCGGGACGATCCGCAGCAACTTCCCAATTGCCCATCGTGCTGCGCGGGTGCTCCTTGCGGGCGCGTTTGCCGGCCTCGACTCGTTCGGCCACAGATTCCTTGCGAACGTGCGTGGTCAAAGCGATGTCGCTGCGCTCCGTCATGTCGGCAATTATGGCCTTTTGTGGAGGAGCCCGGCTCAGTTCATGGGGTCGGCTGCGCTCGCACATGTGACCAGTGCATGATTTGGCCATGCGTATTGCGAATGACATTACAGAGTTGATCGGCAACACCCCACTTGTGAAGATCCGAAACATCACTGATGGGGCCGGCGCCACCGTTGCTGCGAAGTTGGAGTTCTTCAACCCAGCAAACTCAGTGAAGGACCGCATCGGGCTTTCGATGATCGATGCTGCTCAAGCTGCTGGGCTGATTGGGCCGGACACTGTCGTGGTTGAGCCGACCAGTGGCAACACTGGCATCGCACTTGCGATGGTGTGCGCCGCGCGTGGAATCAAGATCGTGTTGACGATGCCCGAGACCATGAGCATGGAGCGGCGCATGGTGTTGCGTGGTTATGGGGCCGAGTTGATCCTCACTCCAGGACCAGAAGGCATGGGGGGCGCGATCGCCAAGGCCAAGGAGTTGGCTGATTCAGATCCCAAGTACTTCATGCCACAGCAGTTCCAGAATCCGGCAAACCCGGCTATCCATCGGGCCACTACGGCAGAGGAAATCTGGAACGATACCGAAGGACAGGTGGACATCTTGATTTCCGGAGTCGGCACCGGCGGCACGGTGACGGGTGTGGGCCAGGTGCTCAAGGAACGCAAGCCGGGAGTCCAGATCATTGCCGTCGAGCCTGCTGCCTCGCCGGTTCTCTCCGGTGGGCAGAAGGGCCCCCACCCCATTCAGGGCATCGGTGCCGGATTCATCCCCGATGTTCTCGATACCACGGTGTACGACGAGGTCGTCCAGGTCACAGCCGACGATGCAATGGCCACTGCCAGACGTTCTGCCACAGAAGAGGGCCTGCTAGTCGGTATCTCTTCCGGAGCTGCTCTATGGGCGGCGATCGAAGTTGCCAAGCGTCCAGAGAATGACGGCAAGTTGATCGTGGTCGTCATCCCAGACTTCGGCGAGCGCTATCTCTCTACCGCCCTGTTCGCCGGGCTGGGCGACTGACGGTCCTTGTGGCGCGCCTTCCCCGGGGAATCAAGGCATTCATTGAGCAGGCTCGTGAAGATGTCCAATCGGTGCTTGATCGAGATCCCGCAGCCCGTTCGGCTGCCGAAGTAGCACTGCTGTATCCCGGCGTTCATGCGGTGTGGGCGCATCGAGTGAGCAGCCATCTCTGGAATGCCGGCGCCTACCTACCTGCGCGAGCGGTATCGCAGGCGGCACGCGCACTCACCGGAGTTGAGATCCATCCCGGCGCCAGCTTGGGTCCTCGGGTGTTCATCGACCACGGGGCAGGGGTGGTCATCGGTGAGACGGCAATCGTTGGTGCTGATGTGACGATCTATCACGGAGTCACTCTGGGTGGCACCAGTTTGAATGTTGGCAAGCGGCATCCAACGGTGGGTGATCGCGTCACTATCGGCGCTGGCGCCAAAATCCTGGGTGATATTGAGGTGGGCTCAGATTCGCGCATCGGAGCCAATGCTGTGCTCGTTCGATCAGTGGATCCGGACTCAGTAGTTGTTGGAGTTCCAGGCCAAGTAGTGGCGCGCGCCGGGGTGCACACCGCTCGACCAAGCTTTGACGCTCAGGATCGCAATGCGCCGGACCCAGTTGGCAGCGCTGTGCAGGATCTGCTCGGTCGGGTGCAAAACCTGGAGACCGAAATCCACGGGCACGCTGCTCCAGACGGTATCTATCGGCCAGTCGATGGAGTCTGGGAATCCACTGACTTCTCGATCTGATCCTTGGTGTGAGTCTGAATATGAGGCTCGATCGGATGAACCTCTTCGGGCTCGGCCTCGACCTTGTATTTTGCGGCGACTCTCTTGAACACCACAAACATCGGAAGTCCGAGAATCATGAGGGCGGCTGCCGCAATGAGGAAGACCGCTTGGTACCCGAATTGGACAGCGATCACGCCGCCAAGGGCTGGTCCTAGCTGAGAGGAAAGCGCCTGGACGCTTTGGTACAGCCCGAACATTGAGCTCAGGGCTGCGGCCGTGACCACGGTGGGCAGGAGCGAGACAGCGCTGGTCGTCAGCAGCCCTTGGAACAGTGACATGCAGATCGCGAACAGCGCGAGTGCAAGAACCGTATTGACGAATGCCATCGGAATGAGGAAGACGGCAATCCCGATGGCGCCAATCAACAGCATGCGCTGATGGCCGGCACGGGAGATCAAGCGGCCCGCATAGACGGCAGCAATCGCGCTGGCCGCAGACATGCCGAAGAAGATCCAGCCAATGATGACTGTGCCGCCGTGTTCTGGATCTGGCAGTAGAGTCAGGATGTACGTCGGTAGCACGGGTTGAACCATGGGTGCCGCAAAACTCAGCAGCAGCACGAGCATGAGAGCGGCCCAGGCCAACGGGGATTTCAACACAGTGCGAAGGCCGAGAGTGCCTGACCCGGGCTTGGCCGCCAGAGCTCGGGTGGGCTCCTTGATCATGAAGACGGTGACGAGCGCGCCAGAGAACATCAGGATTCCGGCAACGATGAAGGTTGGGCGATAGCCGAAAGCAGCGATGAACACTGCGGCGATGACCGGGCCAAGGGCAATCCCACCCAGGGTTGCTCCCTGGAACTGGCCCAGCGCCTTCGGAAGTCGAGTAGCCGGGGTGCCGGCGGCAATGAGGGCCATGGCGGCAGCCGGGGCGCCAGCCATGATTCCAATAAAGGTGCGGATGGCCACCACCTGCCAGATGCTGGTGGCAAAGCCAAACAAGGTCAGCCCTATTGCGCCGCCGAAACAGGCGCGGATGAGCATGGGCTTGCGTCCGTATCGGTCACCGAGTATTCCCCAGATCGGCCCTGAGACGAAGGAGCCAAGCCCGCCAAGAGCGGTGGCAATGCCTGCCCAAAGGGCGGCCTGTTGGCCGGTCAAGGATGAATCAAGCTGATTCAGGTACAGGGGAAGGAAGGGAATTGTGAAGGAGAATGTGATGCAGAGCAGGAACACCGCGAACATGGAAGCGTAGTTATTGCGCTGCCATCCCGGTGCGCCCTCGTCTTCCATGGATTCCCCTCATATTGCCCATTGCGGGCGCTGCTTTCTCAAGGAACATACTGGAGAGCAGGGGTGTTGGATGGGTTATCGAAAGTATTTCGGGAGGCATCATGGCAAGCGAAGGTGGAGCGGCATTCGACGAGTTCGAGGCCGATGCCTTAGTGGCAAGTTCGGCTCAACGAGATTGGGTCGACGGTTCGATGCCTGCACTGTATTTGAGTCATGGAGCACCTCCTTTGTTCGACAACCCGCTGTGGATGCGCGAACTGCATGACTGGGCTTTGCGGATGCCGAAGCCAACCGGAATCGTTTGCATCAGCGCTCATTGGGAAGCCCGTCCCATCGCGGTAACTGCCGCCGGCCCAAACTCTCCGCTCGTCTACGACTTCGGTGGTTTCCATCCACGTTTCTACGCGATGAAATATGTCACCCCCGATGCGTCCGCACTCTCAGCCCGGGTGGTGGGTGAACTCTCGGGACTTGGCGGGGTGCGCCAGAGCAATCGAGGCACCGACCACGGAACCTGGGTTCCGTTGAAAGTGATGTATCCACTTGCGGACGTACCTGTCGTGCAAGTGAGCCTGCCAACGCATGATCCGGCCTTGCTCTTGAAGGTCGGCGAGCGCTTGAAAGCCCTTCGTGAAGAAGGCGTGCTCATCATCGGTTCCGGCTTCATGACCCATGGGCTGCCGTACCTCGATGCCAGCATGATGAGCGGAGCGGTGCCTGCTTGGTCCTCAGATTTCGATCTCTGGGTTCAGACGGCTTTACAGGCCGGCGACATTGATGCGCTGGCCAACTATTTGCAGCAAGCCCCCGGGCTGCCATATGCCCATCCCACGGTGGAGCACTTTGTGCCGCTGTTCGTCGCGCTCGGCGCTGCGAACGATCCCGGTTCTGGTCAGTCTGAAGTCGACGGCTATTTCTGGGGCCTTTCCAAGCGCAGCTTGTCCTTCTCCTAGGCCTTGGCCTTTCCACGTTGGTCAGCATGAGCACAGCCACGTCCAATCTGTCCCTTCTGCGACATACTTCAGAAGTGACTGCGCATCATCACGCCCCTGGCGGTGGGGAGATGACCACAACACAGATGCGTCGCAGGCTTGTCTATGCGTTGATGCTCTCGTTCGGCGTGCTGATCGTTTCGATTGTTGGCGGCCTGATCTCGGGCTCACTGGCACTTCTGGCCGATGCCGGACACATGCTGACCGACGTCACGGG
Organism: Actinomycetota bacterium; assembly: GCA_030650795.1. Taxonomy (NCBI): domain Bacteria; kingdom Bacillati; phylum Actinomycetota; species Actinomycetota bacterium. Next base: position 100,576 of record JAUSDJ010000026.1, on the reverse strand, counting down.
CTTGCTGATCTCACTCATTGCGCTGACCCTGGCTGCGCGTCCTGCCACTTTGCACCGCACCTTCGGTCTGCTGAGATTGGAAATCCTCGCTGCCGCGGCCAACTCGCTCCTGTTGTTCTTGGTCGCCGGGCTCATCGCATTTGAAGCATGGCAACGCTGGCAGCAGCCATCGGCCATTGATGGCCCACTCATGCTGGGCTTCGCCACCATCGGCTTGATCGCGAACATCGTTGGAATGAGACTCCTGAGCGGGGGAGCCAAACAGAGTCTGAACCTCAAAGGCGCCTACCTCGAGATGATGGGTGATCTGCTCGGCTCGATTGCTGTCATCGCGGCGGCGCTCGGGATCTGGCTGACGGGTTGGGATCGCATTGACCCGCTGGCTTCGGTGGCTGTTGCGTTGATGATCCTGCCCAGAGCTTGGCTTCTGCTCAAGGAAGCCCTCGATATCTTGTTGGAGACCACGCCCCGATCCTTGAACCTGAGCGAGGTTCGAGAGCACCTGATGGGCCAGCCGAATGTCGTTGGTGTACACGATATGCATGCTTGGACCATCACTTCGGGCAAAGAGGTGATGAGCGCTCACGTTGTTGTTCGTACCCAGCAGCCGGCCTTCGATACGAGCATCCTGTTGAATGACCTGCAGTCATGCCTCGTCGGGCATTTCAACATTGCTCATTCAACCTTGCAGATTGAGCCGGAAGGCTTCGTGCATCCACCATCGGCAGTTCATGAATAACGTGGCGAAGTTCGCGTCGACAAGGGTGACCTATTCGCCCAAGGTCTTCATTCCGTTGACCACCTTGTGTCGCGATCGTTGCGGCTACTGCACCTTTGCCCAGTCACCTGCACATGTCGCGCCTTACCTCACCCTGGATCAGGTAGTGGAGATCGCACGCGCCGGAGCAGAACTTGGTTGTCATGAGGCGCTCTTCACTTTGGGGGAGGCTCCTGAAGATCGTTACCCGGTGGCACGGGACTGGCTTGATGAGCATGGCTACTCGTCAACTATTGATTACCTCGTTGCTGCCTGCCAAGCAGTGCTCGATGAAACCGGTTTACTGCCCCACGCGAACGCCGGCGCAATATCTCGCGAGGATCTGGCTCGACTACGAAAAGTCGCGCCAAGTCAAGGCATGATGATTGAGACTCTGCGCGGAGATCTGGCAGCGCATCGGGGAGCTCCGGACAAGACTCCTGAGCGGCGCCTGGCAACTCTTGAGTTCGCAGGTGAACTGCGCATTCCCTTCACCACCGGAATCCTTGTCGGCATTGGTGAGACTCGCGAGGATCGTATCGAGGCTCTTGAGGCGATCGCCGCGTCTCATGCCCGTCACGGTCACGTGCAGGAGGTCATCGTCCAGAACTTCATGCCAAAGTCAGACACAGTGATGCGCTTGTGGCCAGCGTGCCCGGAGGCCGATCACCTTGATGCAATCGCACTCGCGCGTGCGATCCTGCCGGCAGATGTGCATGTGCAGGCCCCGCCGAATCTTGTAGAGGATGCTGGGTCGCTCCTTGAAGCTGGCATTGATGACTTCGGCGGAATTTCTCCGATCACCGCCGATCATGTGAACCCAGAACGGCCGTGGCCGCAAATCGAGGATCTCCGCGCAATTGTGGAATCAAGAGGCCGTTCTCTCGTTCCTCGCTTGACCATCCACCCTGAATTCGCAAGAAATCCTGATGTGTGGATTGACCCCGCATTGCATTTTGCTGTGCAAGATCGTGGCGACGCTGAAGCGCTGGGGCGCGACGATGTTGGAGCCATGTTCCCTGAGCGATATGCCCAGGCTGCAAATGTCGGCACTGGTCCGGAGGTCGTGCAGATCGGACGACGATCTACCTCGTGGTACTCAGGTTCGGATCGCCTCCCAGGCATCTTGATCTCCAATGAACCGGCCGCAGAAGTGGGCGGAGCAGTCGGGGAGGTGTTGCAGGGAGTGCGGGCAGGTCAGGTACCCGGCGAGTCTGAACTGGTGACCTTGTTCGAGTCTCGTGGTGCCGAAGTGCGTGCAATCGCTGCTCTGGCTGATCAATTGCGCGCGGCGGTATCAGGCGAAGTCGTCACCTACGTACGCAATCGAAACATCAATTACACCAACGTCTGCACTTTCAAGTGCACTTTCTGCGCTTTCTCCAAGGGTCCAGCAACCCTGAATCTGCGCGGAGCCCCGTACTTGTTGACTACTGGTGAAGTGGCCGCCCGCGCAGTGGAGGCAGTCGAGCTCGGTGCCACTGAAGTCTGCCTGCAAGGTGGGATCCACCCTGACTTCAATGGTCAGTCGTACCTCGACATCTTGGCGGCTGTTCGTGACGCTGCGCCGAGTCTGCATCTGCACGCCTTCTCCGCATTGGAGGTGTGGGAGGGAGCCCGGCGTCTTGGCATACCGCTGCGCGAATTCCTCACGACCTTGCGGGAAGCAGGGTTGAAGTCCTTACCAGGCACCGCCGCTGAGATTCTTGACGATGAGATTCGAGCCATCATCTGTCCTGACAAAGTCAATACCGAGCAATGGCTGGAAGTGCACGAAACTGCGCACGAAGTCGGATTGCGATCCAATATCACGATCATGTTCGGGTCAGTCGAAAGACCAGTGCATTGGGCCAGGCACCTCATCCGCACTCGCGAATTGCAAGCCAGAACTCAGGGCTTTACCGAGTTTGTTCCACTTCCATTTGTGCACATGGCCGCACCGATGTATTTGAAGAAGGGCGCTCGCCGCGGACCAACATGGCGCGAGACCGTCTTAATGCACGCCGTTGGGCGTATTGCGTATCACGGATCTATCGACAATATCCAGGCGTCGTGGGTCAAGCTTGGCACTAGTGGTGCCCAACAATTGCTTCGTGCTGGGGTCAACGATCTTGGTGGCACTTTGATGGACGAGAACATCTCTCGTGCGGCGGGTGCCACGCACGGGCAGGGGATCACCGTTGAAGAATTTGCCGCGATCGCCGAGCCAATTGGACGCAGCGTTCAAGAACGTTCAACTTTGTACGTCCCTATCGGCGTCTCCGTGCTGAGCTGATTCGCCTTGCTCGACGTACCAAAGCGCTCGTATCTCGGCACTCCTGCAACCGCTCCCGGACCAAGCGGCCCGCAAATGCTGGCCGCCTTCGCCGCGATCAGGAGAAATCCACTGACCTATCTGCACGAGGTGTGGAGCAAATACGGTGACATCGCGCAATTTCCGATCCCTCGTCCGCCCAGCTACCTGCTCACTGATCCTGCTGCGGTCCGTCAAGTCCTTGTTGATCGTTCTCGTGACTACACCAAGGACACGCTGCAGTATCGAGCCCTTGCGCTGGTGACCGGACAAGGTCTCCTGGCAAGTCAGGATCCTCGAGGGAATCGACGCATTCTGCAGCCGGCTTTTCATCAGGAGCGGCTTTCATCGTTGGTACTGCAGGTGGATCAGTCTGGTCGCGATCTCGTTGACCAGTGGCTGTGCTTGCCACGCGACTCTGTAGTCGATGTCGGACATGCGATGGCCAAGGTGGCATTGGAGACGGTTGGGCATGCGCTCTTTGGCCAGGATCTATCTGACGATGCAGTACGTCTGGTCGATGCCACTCTTGAAGGCTTGGATGTCGTCATTGCCCGTGCGCGGGTACCGATCACACCCCCGTCGTGGATTCCCACTCCGCGCAATCGCCAGCTGATCAAAGCAAATGCCGAACTCGATGGTGCCGTCGACCGATTGCTGAGTTCTCGAAGAATGGAGCCGGGGAGTGCGCGGACCAACGATGTCCTCGATTTGCTGATACAGGCGCAGGGTGAGTCGGGCAGCGGACTGACGTCATCTCAGATCCGCGACGAGATCGTCACAATGATTGTGGCCGGGCATGAGACGGTGGCTTCTGCATTGACCTGGTGCATTGCCCTTCTCGCGGAGCACCAGGACATTCAGAAGCGTGTTCGCGTCGAAGTTGACGCGGTTGTGACGGACCAGACGATGACCATGGACGACCTTGTTCGATTGCCGTTGGTGCGCGCAGTGATTGACGAAGCGATGCGGCTCTATCCGCCAGCCTGGTTGATCACGCGCAAGGCGCTTATCGACGACGAGTTGACGCAGGCCAGAATTCCAGCTGGGTCGCTGGTCATCATGAGCCCCTATCTGATTCACCGCCATCCCGACTACTGGACTCGGCCAGAAGTCTTCGAGCCGGATCGTTTCCTGAACGGCGCTATCGATCGATCCGCTTATATCCCCTTTGGTGCGGGTCCGCGCTTGTGCATTGGGCGCGATTTCGCCTATGCAGAGCAAATTGCCTTGCTCGCTCGGCTCGTCTCGCGCTTCGAATTGGTCTTTCCCGCAGGATCGAACTTTCCTCAATTTGATCCAGCAGTCACGATGCGCCCGATCGGCGGCGTGCAACTCAGGGTTGTTGCTCGCAACTAACCACCCTTGGTGATGTACTCCATCAATGCACTGCGTTCGACCTCTAGTTGATCAAGCCGAAGTTTCACAAGGTCGCCAATGCTCACGATTCCCATCAATGCGAGCGACTCATCGACGATCGGCAGGTGTCGCACTCGCTGATTCGTCATCACCTCCATTGCATGTTCCACCGTGTTAGTGGCCAGTAGGGCGCAGACTTCCGGACTCATGACTTCAGCAACTTGAGTCTGTGCGAGTTCAAGGCGGTCGGCTATTGCGCGCACGACATCGCGCTCTGACGCGAGCCCGAGAATGTGCTCGCCGTCCTCCGAAACGACTGCAGCACCAATGTGGTTCTCAGCCAACACACTTGCCAGTCCGAAGACGGTTGCTCCGGGTCGAATAGTGACCACGTGCGAGCCCTTATTTGCCAAGATCGTTGAGAGTTGCATGTGACTCCAATCCACGGCGTGGTATTTGCATGATGCTCCTCTGCGCCGAGAAAGTCACTAGTGGAGGAGTTCCTTTACCTGATCGTGTAGACGGCTGTTTGTTGAGAGCAGCGAACCGCTTGTCATCGGGTCGGTGCCGTCGAAAGCCGTCGCTGCGCCTCCGGCTTCGCGCACTATCGGGATGAGCGCTGCCATATCCCACCTGCCTAGCTCTGGTTCAGCTGCAATGTCGACGGCACCCTCCGCTACCAGCATGTGCGACCAAAAATCTCCGTATGCCCGCTGCCGGTAAGTGGAGCTCAACAATCCCTCCAGAGTCCCAGCTGTCCATCCGACCGCATCAGAGTACGAAAGCGAGGCCATGCTGAGTGCCTCGATTTGACTCACTCGCAAGGCAATTGGCGGGTGAGTGTTTGCACTCACCCAGGCGCCGGATCCAACTGCGGCCCACCATCGCCGAGCAAGCGCTGGTGCAGAGACGACGCCAAGCACAGGCAGGCCATTGATGCTCAGCGCGATCAAGGTCGCCCACACCGGTACTCCGCGCAGGTAATTCTTGGTGCCGTCGATGGGATCCAAGATCCATTGGCGAGAGTTCGAATCATCAGTAGAGCCGAACTCCTCTCCGAGAATCGCGTCCCCGGGGCGGTGTTTGGCCAGGAGTTCGCGCAAGGCCTGTTCCGTTGATCGATCGGCATCGGTAACTGGAGTGAGATCGGCCTTGGTCTCCACCTGAAGAGAATCGGAGCCGAATCGATCCATGGTGATGGCATCGGCAACATCGGCCATCGCAATTGCAAGGGACAGATCGTCGGCAAGGCCTGCAAGGCTTGCCTCAGAAGCTCGCGTCGACATGAGTCTGAATGTAGTGCGAAGCCAAACCAAACTCGTAGGCTCCGGAGGTATGTCGGATCTCGTCACTGTCGGTGGCCTACCTCTGCATCCACTTGTTGTACATCTCGTAGTGGTAGTTGTGCCGATGACCTTTGCTGGTGCCTTCCTGATTGCTGTGTGGCCAAAATTCTCAAGACGATTTGGGCCGCTGATTGCGATTGGTGCCGTGCTCGGACTGGTGGGGGCAATCATCGCTCGCCAAGCGGGCGAGCAGTTGGCACCCGTGGTGGGAGTGAGCGCGGATCACTTGGCTTGGGGCGAGCGGGCTCCCTGGTGGATCGGCGCTTTCAGCATTGCAGTCATCGCGTTCTGGCTGGTTGATCGAGGCATTCCTGCTAATCGGCCCCGCCCGGTGTGGGTGCACGTGTTTGCAGGGGTCATGGTGTTGCTCGGCGTCATTGCCTTGATTCAGGTGCTAGGTGCGGGTCACAGCGGTTCTGAAACCCTATGGATCCCGCTGCTTCAATAGGCGTCAGATTGGGCTGTCGGCGCCGGTTGAGTCAAGAGTCGACGAAGCGACAGCAAGCGATCCTGCACATTTGCTGGCTGCTGTTGGATCCACTCGTTGAGTCCGCAATCAGGCTCGTCGTGCGAGCACGCGCGGGGACAGTTGGCGATCCCAGGCTCAAGATCTGGGAATGCGCGAATGAATTGGTCCGGGTCTACATGCGCGAGTCCGAAGGATCGAATGCCTGGAGTGTCGATGATCCAACCACCGCCTACCAGAGCCAAGGCCAAGGCACTGGTTGACGTATGTCGGCCCTTGCCGGTCACGGTATTGACGTGACCCGTGCTTCGCGCTGAGCCCGGAACGATCGCATTTACGAGAGTCGATTTACCGACGCCTGAATGGCCGAGCACAACGGTGAGTTCATCACTCAAGGCCTCGCGCAGCTCTTCGGGCGGCACCCGACTCGTCACGGTGAATACCGGCAGGTCGAGTGGCCCGTACATCGAATACAAGGCTTCAGGGCTGGCGAGATCAGTCTTGGTGATGATCAAGATTGGTTGGATGTCGGCATCGAAGGCCGCCACGAGCGCTCGGTCGATCAAGCCGAATGAAGGCTCGGGATCTGCCGTCGACGTCACTATGGCCATCTGGCTGGCGTTGGCGACGATGATGCGTTCCACCGGATCTACATCGTCGGCAGTTCGACGCAGATTCGACGTGCGTTCCTGTCTGCGAACAATGCGCGCGAGGTCATCGGTGCCAGAAGTGTCAGAACCAATGAGGGCAACGAGATCACCGACGACGATTCCCTTGCGTCCCAGTTCGCGTGACTTGATGGCGAAGATCTGTTTCCCCATGGCGATTTCATCGCTGGCTGAACTCAGCGCAACAGTGAAGCGACCGCGATCAACGGCGATGACCATTCCGGTTTCAGCTTCAGTGTGAGCCGGTCGTTCTTTAGTCCGCGGCCTGGACTTCGTGCGGCCGGGACGAATGCGCACGTCATCTTCATCCCACCGTTCGTGGGTCTTCATATTTGTCACGGCATCGACGAGCCCTCGACCATTGAAACCCACCTGCGAGCAAAGTTGGGCAAGGTCTTGTCTGTGGTGTTGATGTCTTCTACCTCGACGCCGCCTATTCGAAGTCCGATCACTGCGCCAGCTGTGGCCATGCGATGGTCGTCGTAGCTGGCAAACCTTCCGGCATGTAGGAAACTGGGTCGAATATGCAGACCGTCGGCGGTTTCGACAACATCGCCGCCGAGGTGGTTGATCTCGTGCGTGAGAGCGGCGAGTCGATCGCTCTCGTGACCTCGCAGATGTCCGATACCGCGAAAACGACTCTCGCTCACAGCCAGGCAGGCCAGTGCCGCAAGGGTAGGCGTGAGTTCACCGACTTCGCTGAGATCAACATCGATGCCGTGGATCTCGCCGCTCATTGAAGCGGTCAGTCCGCCCACGTGATGCGCGATTGTTGCGCCCATGGCCCCGAGGAGATCGCGAAGTGCGTCGCCTGCCTGAGTGGTGTTCGTGGGCCAGTCAGGGATCGTGATTGAGCCTTTTGTCACCAGAGCTGCGGCAAGAAAGGGGGCAGCGTTGGAGAGATCCGGCTCGATGACTCGGTCAACGGCCTTGATCGGCTGAGGTCGCACCTTCCAGGTGTTGAGGTCTTCTCGCTCCACTGTGACGCCGTGCTCAGCAAGCATGCTGATGGTCATGTCGATGTGGGGCTGACTTGGAACCGGATCGCCGACGTGCCGGATCGTTAGGCCTGTACCGAAGCAAGCTCCCACAAGCAGCAGGGCCGAGACAAATTGACTCGAAGCCGAGGCATCGATCGTGATCTCGCCGCCGTGCAGCCGACCTCTGCCCTGCACTGTGAAGGGCAGAGAGTCAGATCCAACGATCCCGACCCCAAGTGCGCGCAAGGCATTCAAGGTCGTTGCCATCGGCCGTCGACGCGCACCCTCGTCACCATCGAAGTGGATCTCACCGGTGGCCAATGCAGCTACGGCTGGGACGAATCTCATCACGGTTCCAGCAAGGCCAACATCGATGCTTGCGGGTCCAAGCAGGCGGCCCGGAGTAACCAGGACACGAGCGTTGCCCACTGCAGAGATCTCGCTCACCTGGATCCCCACACCAAGTGCCTGAAGGGCAGCGACCATCAGTCGCGTATCGCGCGCATCAAGTGCCTGCTCGATCGTGCTTGGGCCGTCGGAAAGGGCTGCCAAGACCAGGGCTCGGTTCGTGGCAGATTTCGAACCGGGGATACGCACCGTGGCGTGAAGCGGCTCGACGGCCCGGGGCGCGTCCCAATGCAGCGGCGAAGGAGCGGTCATTGCCTCAAGGGTAGTGCTCGGATCAGCCCAACCATGGCAGCGAGGCTGGGAATACTGTTCGCTGCCCTTGCGTTCATGTAGGTGTGCTCAAGGTCTTGGACTACGTGAAGTTGGATCCGAGTACCGTAGGCTCCATAGAGATGACGACAGAAACCAAGGACGAGAAGGCAGCACGCTTTGAGCGCGATGTCATGCCGTTTCTTGACTCCCTCTACGGAGCAGCCCTGCGGATGACTCGCAATCCGGCTGACGCTGAGGACCTCGTACAAGAAACCACGCTGAAGGCCTTCGCCGCCTTTGATTCCTTCACCGAAGGCACCAACCTTCGCGCTTGGCTGTTTCGGATTCTGACCAACAGCTACATCAATCAGTACCGCAAGAAGCAGCGTCAGCCCTTTCAGACCAGTGCAGATGAACTCACCGACGGTGAGTTGAATGAAGTTGGCGAGCACCTGGGCATGCGCTCGGCCGAGGCCGAAGCCCTTGATCATCTTGCTGACGCAGAGATCGTGGAAGCACTTGCTGCGCTGCCTGATGACTTTCGGATGGCCGTCTATCTCGCCGATGTTGAAGGCTTTGCCTACAAGGAGATCGCCGAGATCATGCAGACTCCCGTTGGCACGGTGATGTCTCGCTTGAGTCGCGGACGCAAGCTTCTGCGAGGGCTGTTGCGCGAGTACGCTGCCGAGCGCGGCTTTGTAGCCCAGGAGGTGGGTTCATGAGTTGCGGCAATCATCACGACGTGCCTTGTGTTGAAGTGCTGTCACTGATGTGGGTGTACATCGATAACGAGATCGATGATGGTCATCGCTTTGAAGTGACGGTGCATTTGCAGGAGTGCCCGCCATGCGCAGACCACTACACCGCGGAGCAAATCGTGCAAGCTCGCATTCGCCGCTGTTGCACTGCGATGGAAACGCCACAAGAACTGCGCACTCGGATCGTCAGCCAGATCCAGGCAAGCCTGCGTTCGAACTGAATCTTGCGCCGCGCCGCTTCGTCATTCCATTGACGCTTCCGCGTACGCTCAACTGCTGTGGGCACCGTCCAAGAACTGGCAGAGGAACGCACTGATCTGCACCCTGAAGAAGTCGACAGACTTCAACAGATCATTGGCGCCTGGGGGCTCATCGCAGATCTCTCGCTGAGTGATCTCGTGCTGTGGGTGCCAACTTGGAACAACGCAGGCGCTCTTGCTGCTGCACTCGTGCGACCAACTACAGCTTCAACGACTGTTGAAGAGGATTTAGTCGGTCGGTTCGTGCCACGCGGCCGGCTTCCTGAGATCGATCAGGCACTGCACTTTGGTCGAGCCGTTGGCAACGCCTTCCCAATCAAGTCGTCTCATGAACCCGATGGTCGCGTTATCGGCGTGATTGTCCGGTCCTCCTCGCCTGCATCTCGTGTTGCCGGACATCTCGAGGAGGTCTACCTGCGTTGCTCGGAGGACCTCCTGCACATGATGGTGGCCGGGGACTTCCCGCCACCGGAATTTGTGGGGGAGACGAGCGAATCCCCTCGAGTCGGGGATGGACTTGTCCGACTCAACGGGGAAGGCACCGTGACCTACGCCAGCCCCAATGCCATGAGCGTCTTGCGCCGTCTGGGTCTTGCCGCCGACTTGGTCGGTGCCGACTTGGCAAGCCTGCTAGTTCGCCTCTCGCATCGACACGGGCCAATGGATCAGAATCTGGCCCTTATTGCTGGCGGCCGGATCGCCGGTCAATCAGAGGTTGAAAATGCTCGGGCAGTCGCACTCGTGCACGGCATCCCATTGAGCGCTCTCGGTCGGGAGCCTGGAGCACTCATTCTCGTGCGAGACATCACCGACGTTCGTCGTCGTGAGCGCGCGCTGATGTCAGCTGACACCACTATTCGTGAAATCCATCACCGCGTGAAGAACAATCTGCAAACAGTGGCAGCGCTGCTGCGAATGCAGGGCAGGCGAGCCCAAAGCGAGGAGACTCGGCTTGCTCTGGGCGAAGCTGAGCTTCGAGTGGCAGCCATCGCCGTGGTGCACGAGACCTTGTCGCGCCAAATAGACGAGACAGTCGAATTCGACGAAGTGACCGATCGAATCATTCAGCTTGTGCGTGAGCTCGCGCCGGCGCTTGGCGGCACGACCTCGCCAGCGATCCAACGGACGGGTTCGGCCGGGTTGCTGGGAGCTGAGGTCGCGATGCCGCTGGCAATGTGCGTTTCGGAACTCCTGCAGAACGCCGTGGAGCATGCCCAGGCATCAGTCATTGAGGTTCGCGTCCGCCGCGAGCCAGATGCGCTGGTCACCTGTGTGTGCGATGACGGACTGGGAATGCCTGCAGACCTCGCCGAAACCGGGGATGTAGCAGGAGGCCTTGGCCTCCAGATCGTGCATTCGCTGGTGGGCGAATTACAGGGTTCTGTTGAGATTTCGGTGGATTTCGGCACCACGGTAATGATTACCGTGCCCTTGGACGAAGAAAGCCTAGATTGAGCCGCGGGCGCGCAAGCGGGCGTTTCGGCGCTTAAGGGCGCGCCGCTCGTCCTCGCTCAAGCCACCCCAGACGCCAGCATCCTGGCCAGTCTCCAGGGCCCAGCGCAGGCACTCATCGACGACGGAACAACGACGGCAAACAACTTTGGCTTCCTCGATCTGAACCAAGGCAGGTCCGGTGTTACCAATCGGGAAGAACAGCTCCGGGTCTTCCTCTCGGCAGGCTGACTCGTGTCGCCAGTCCATGCGCACTCAACTCCATCATCAAAAAGGGCACTGGGGTTACCAGTGCTCGTGATTGCTTTCACGTACCCCGGCCATCGGATGGGGGCGACCCTAGGGGTCTCCTGGTCGTCCCCCGGAGGAAGGCGGCCGGTGCCGATCAGCAACGGGCGAAGTAAAGGGTTACATGGGCGGGCTAGCCGCGCAAGGGGCGCGCCGAAAAATACGGCCCTTTGGCTGTCACTTTCATCACAGAAGCGGCTTTCTTCCGCTTTGAGGGGAATATGTTCAGACAATCACCGTGAGAGCAGCCGGATCGGACGCGAATCTGACCTCGGTTACCTCGCCCATCCCTTCACCATCAATTTGGAATGCCATCGGCTTCAGGGCCGAGACGGTGAACTCCTGCTCGTCATGCCAGGAGATCACGGACGAAAGGGCGCTGGGCTTGCGGTGAACAAGGAGCCGCTTGGTGCTCTGCAGCGCGGTTGGCACGTCGATCTTGCGCAGTCCGAACAGATCCAAGCCTGAATTGAAGTCCGCGGCCGGGCACATCTGAATGGGCCAGTTGCCGAAGTAGGTCCATGGGGTGGTGTTCTGCACCAAGCTCAAGAAGACATCGTTAATGACCTGATCGCCCCGCGTCAGCGTCAGTTGCGGAACCCGACTACGAGCCGATTTGATCATCGTGGAGGCCATGGTTGCGAGGTAGCGTGAAGGAGAGGCTTTGCGGCCACGGCGGCGCTTGTGCTCCATCGCCGCGATGACCTCGGCATCCAGTCCGACGCCGGCGTTTACGGTGAACCATCGTTCATTAGCTCGACCAAGGCCGATCGTGCGATTGCGGCCTTGTTTGATTCCCTCGAGCAGATGTGCCCCTGCTTCGACGAGGTCATTGGGAATGCCCAAGGCACGGGCAAAGACGTTCGCGCTGCCGCCAGGCAAAGTCGCCAACTGAGTGCGGGGCGCAGGTCCGTCGCTGATGAGTCCATTCACCACTTCGTTGATGATGCCATCGCCGCCAACGGTGATGACTACATCCAGATCGGCAGCCCGCGCTTGTTTGCCCAGTGCGATGCCGTGGCCGCGATGCTCAGTGTTGACGACTTCAAGTTGCAGCGCGTCGGCAAAGGCGTGGATGACGAGATCAGTCATGCGCCGCGAGGTAGTGGTCGCCTGTGGATTCACAATCAGCAGAGCGCGCATTCACGCACCCTAGCGAGGCTGCTAGCAATGCAGGGAACCGTAGAGTGTCGCTCGTGCCTGTTCCTCGCCAATTCATTTTCCTTGGCGCCCTTGCCGCGCTGGAGGGCTTAGCCTTGCTCGCATATGCGATTGTCGTCGGCATCAATGTCGTGAGCGGCGGATCCTACGGAGTCATCGGCAATTCGACATCAGCAATGGTGATCGAGATCGCGATCTTCACCCTGCTTGGACTCGGATTGGTCAAAGTGGCCTTTGCTTGGATTCGGATGAGTCGGTGGGCTCGAGGACCGTTCATCATGGCTCAACTCATTGGCTTGCTGGCCGGCATCAGTTTTGTTTTCAGCGGATTTGAAGAACAGCTGTTGCCCGGCTTGATGCTTGCGGTCCCCTCGATCCTCGGCTTGATCCTCTCCTTCAATCCCTCAGTACTGCGGACTTATTCGGACTCCTACCGCCGCCCGGGTTCAGATGTCGGCTAGTGCCTGCCTCAGTTGAGTCAGGCTGCGCGAAATGATGCGCGAGACCTGCATCTGGGAGAGCTGAAGATCCTCGGCAATCTGGCTCTGGGTTCGACCTCGATAGAAGCGCTGTTCGATTACTCGTCGGTCCAGCCCTGGCAGGCCGGACAGCGCCTGAAGAACCACGAGACGCGTTTCCACTTCTTCGAAATCTGTGTCAATTGCTGCTGGAACTGCCGGCGGAGCATCCTCTGCTTCCAGACTCACGGTCGAACGCGCGTAATTGGCCTCAATTGCCTCCAGCACCGCCTCTTGGCTGGTAGCGACTTCCTCCGCAATCTCCGCCACTGTGGGGGAACGTCCGTGGTGTTGGGTGAGATGGTCAACTGCCCTGGAAACCTTCGACACCAACTCTTGCAGGCGACCGGGAACTTTGACGCTCGAGGAGTGGTCGCGTAGGTGGTGGAGGATTGCTCCAGTGATCGAAGGCACCGCATAGCTGCTGAACGAGGTGCCTTGGGCTGGATCGAAGTGATCAACGGCGTGAATGAGACCGACAATGCCGACTTGGACAAGATCCTCGTAGTCAGATGAACCGCGAAAACGACGGGCGACATGGTGAACCAGGCCGATGTGCGCGGCAATCTGCTCCGCGCGCTTTTGGATATCCATTTCAGCGAAAGGTGGGTGTTACGCATGGGCCTCTTGGGGTTCCCGGACGCGCACATGAATTGCCAGTCGACCCTGTTCGACTTTTGCGCTGAGCTCGTCAGCCAGCGCACTCAGCACTGTCCACGAGAAGGAATCCGTGGGGAGATCGGTATTCAATTGCGTGGGCCCGGAAACGATGAAGCGAAGATCGCCCGGAGCTTCTTCAAACACACATTCAACTGTTGAGTCTTCCTGGGCGAACGAGATGACCTGCGCGAAAGCTTCATCGATGGCCAAGCGGGCATCTTCCAGGCGGTCGTAGGTCAGATTGCAATGAGCAGCGATCGATGCAGCGGTCGTCCGCAGGACACTTGCATAGCCCGGCTCAGCAGGCAGATTGATCAAGACCGTCATGATTACCTCCGTTGAGCTATGTGTTCTGAGCGTAGATCCAGTCTTGGCAACTTCTGCTGTTCAACGTGCAGGTGTCGGCACAGCTGCGACAAAAAGAAACGGGCCCGAGGCCAGAAGCCTCGAGCCCGCTGCAAAGGCCACTACGCGGCCTTGGTCTCCCAGAAGATCGCGGCAATCTCGTCGATCTTGGCGAGCAGTTCATCGGCCACAGCAACATCGTTTGTCCCCTTGGTGCCACCGGCACCTGCGAGCTTGGTCGCCTGATTGAAGAGCTCGTTCAGGTTCGGGTACTTCTCGAAGTGCGGTGCCTTGAAGTAGTCAGTCCACAGCACCCATAGGTGCTCCTTGACCATGGTCGAACGGGCCTCCTTGATCGAGACGGCGCGAGCCTTGAAGTCTGGATCTTCGGAGCCGTGGTACTTCGTCATACAGGCCTTAACAGACTCTGCTTCGAGTCGGGCCGGTGCTGGGTCATAGATGCCACACGGCAGATCGCAGTGTGCGTAAGCAGTCTGGCGTGGGGCGAATACACGGGTAAACATCAACCATCCCTTTCGTTGGGGAGAAATCGGACTCAGCCTAGTGCGGGAGCCTGACTCAGTTTGCGGAAGGATGCAGGGATGCTCGGGCTCACTGCGATTGCCATCGCTGGCTCCTCGATGGAACCATCGCTGCGCTCAGGCCACTGGTGGTTGGTGCGTCGAACACGCGATGTTCGACCCGGTCAGTTGATCGTGTTCTGGCATCCCGTTCGTACGGACCTGCTCACCGTCAAGCGTGTTGATCATCGTCGGCCTGAAGGCTGGTGGGTGCTCGGCGACAACGCAGCTGCCAGCGACGACAGTCGATTCTTTGGCGTCGTTGATCCGGCAAGGGTGGTGGGCAGGCTCGTGCTTCGCTATCGGCCCTTGATTCCCCTGACGAGAAGTTGAGGTTGGCCGGATACGCGCAGTCCCGCGCAGATACGCTCAAGCCATGTTTGCTGTCTACGCGTCCGGCGTGAATGCCGAAGATCCCCTGTCCTGCCTTGCAATCGGTGAGTTCGAAGCGACGCCAACTCCCGAGGACTGGATCACCGTCAATGTGAAGGCTGTCGGACTGAATCACCATGATTTGTGGGCTTTGCGTGGCACGGCGCTCACGGCCGATCAAGCTCCGATGATTCTTGGCACCGATGCTGCTGGCATCACCGAGGACGGTCGCGAAGTTATCGTCCATGGGGTTATCGGCGATCCGGCAAAGGGTCGGGGCGATGAGACCTTGGATCCGAAGCGTTCGTTGCTCAGCGAGGTGTACCCGGGCACGATGGCTGCCCAGGTGCGCGTGCCGGCACGCAACTTGATCGACAAGCCAGCCCAAATCACTTGGGCCGAGGCTGCCTGCCTGCCCACGGCATGGCTCACCGCGTACCGCATGCTCGTGACCAAGTCAGGTGCCCAGAAAGGCGACTTAGTACTGGTTCAGGGTGCTGCGGGTGGCATTGCCACGGCCGCAATCCTGCTGGGCAAGGCACTCGGGCTGCGGGTCTGGGTGACTTCGCGAGATGAGGAAAAGCGCGCTTGGGCCAAGAGCATCGGCGCAGAAGAGGCATTCGAAACTGGAGCTCGCCTGCCCGAAAAGGTCGACGCCGTCATTGAATCTGTTGGCGAGGCCACCTGGTCGCACTCCCTTCGCTCTTTGCGGCCGGGCGGAACCATCGTCACGTGTGGGGCAACGAGCGGTGGAGCGGCGAATGCTGACCTCAACCGAGTCTTCTTCCTTCAACTCAAAGTAGAAGGTTCGACCATGGGCACAGCAGACGAACTGCGCGCACTTGTTGCACTGCTCGTCTCATCAGGAGTCCGTCCGATCATCGATCGGGTGTTGCCAATCAGTGATGCCGCTGAAGCCTTTGCAGTGATGAATGCTGGTGAAGTACGAGGCAAGATCGTGTTGACCTTTGACTAGTCCTCGTCGAGATCGTCATCGAGCCGAGCAAGCCAGGTAGCCAGCCGTTCGACAGGTACCTCATGCTCCGGATGCAGATTGACGAATTCGCGCATCCGTTCGGCGAGCCAGTCGAAACTGATTTCCTCCTCGCCCCTGCGGGCGAGGAGTTCTTCAATACCTCGATCGGTGAAGTACACGTCTAGCTCCGTGGAGCGAAGGCCTGCTCCACCAGCGCGCTCTGCTCCAGCTCATGACGAGCATGGGTGCCGACCGCAGGTGACGAAGAAGCCGGTCGAGTAACACCAGTAATGGGACGCTGCAGCAACTCGGGAAGATGCATGGCCATGAAACTCCAGGCACCTTGATTTGCCGGCTCCTCCTGGACCCAACGCAGGTCGGCGCCTTCCATGCCCTCCATTGACAGAGGCAAAGTCTTATGGGGCAGCGGGTACAGACGCTCCATTCGAATAATCGCCACGTCATTGGCGCCAATCTTCTCGCGGTGCGCCACCAGGTCGTAATAGACCTTGCCACTGCACAGCAGAACTGTCTTAGCATCTGCCCGATTGATCTTGTCGTCACCAATCACTGCGCGGAAATGACCGTTCAGGAAATCAGCCTTGCTCGACACTGCCTGCTTGGCCCGAAGAAGGGACTTGGGTGTGAAGACCACGAGTGGTCGAGTCAACTCGCTGGCCACCTTCCATCGCAGCAGGTGGAAGTACGACGCTGGCGTTGTTGGCATCGCCACCGTCATGTTGTCCTGCGCACACATCTGCAGGAATCTTTCGATTCGCGCAGAAGAGTGGTCAGGCCCCTGACCTTCGAATCCGTGTGGGAGCAGCAGAGTCAACGACGATTTCTGTCCCCATTTCTGCTCACCTGATGAGATGAACTCATCGATGATGGTCTGAGCGCCATTGGCAAAGTCACCAAACTGGGCTTCCCAGAGCACAAGGGCATCAGGCCGAGCCACGGAATAGCCGTATTCGAAGCCCATCGCGGCAAACTCACTGAGGAGGGAGTCGTAGATGTAGAGCTTGGCGTCACCGCGGTAGCACTGCTTCAAAGGCTTGTACTGCCAGCCAGATTGGCTGTCGACGATGACGCCATGTCGATGGCCGAAGGTGCCGCGGCGCGAATCCTGACCCGCGAGTCGAATCGTACGGCCATCCATCAACAGCGAGCCGAAGGCGAGCGCTTCTCCCATGCCCCAGTCAATCGCATCGTCGGCGACCATCTGCTCGCGTCGAGCCAACTGCGGCTGCAAGCGCGGATGCACTGCGAAGTTCTCTGGCATTTGCAGTTGCGATGCGATGACGGTGTCGATCTGCTCTTGAGTAATCGAGGTGTCGACTTCATAAGCCGGTCGCTGACGCACCAGTTCGCGGCTGCCCGTCTCAACGATGTCCTGCTCGGATTCACTGAACGCCTTGCCTGGATCGCTGTGCGTCTCCTGGAAGATTCGCTCGAGTTGGGCTTGGAAGTGCTTGAGAGCGTCCTCAGCCTCTTCAACGGTGATGTCTCCGCGACCGATCAATGACTCGGTGTAATGCTTGCGAACTGAACGCTTGTTGTCGATGATCTTGTACATCAGTGGCTGGGTCAGTGATGGATCATCGGCCTCGTTGTGGCCGCGGCGTCGGTAGCAGACCAAATCGATGACAACGTCCTTGTGGAATTTCTGCCGGAAGTCGTAAGCCAGCCGCGCAATGCGCACTACCGCTTCTGGGTCATCACCATTGACGTGGAAGATGGGCGCCTGAATAGTGCGAGCGACATCAGTTGAGTAGACCGAGGAGCGGCTGTACCGCGGACTCGTGGTAAAGCCGACCTGATTGTTGACGACGATGTGAATCGTGCCCTCAGTGCGGTAGCCCTGAATCTGCGACATCTGCAGCGTTTCGGCCACTACCCCTTGGCCAGCAAAGGCGGCGTCGCCATGCATCAAGATCGGCAGGATGCGGCTGGTCTCGTCGCGATTCAGCCGATCCTGCTTTGCTCGAACGATGCCTTCAAGCACGGGATTGACCGCCTCAAGGTGCGAGGGGTTCGCGGCGAGGTAGACATCAGTTGTCGCACCGCTTGGAGCGGTGAACATTCCGGTGGTGCCGAGGTGGTACTTCACGTCGCCTGAGCCCTGCACCGACTCTGGGCCGAAGTCACCCTCGAACTCACGGAAAATCTGGGCGTAGGACTTGCCTGCGATGTTGGTGAGCACATTGAGGCGGCCACGGTGTGGCATACCGATGGCGACCTCGAGAAGGTTGGCATCAGCAGCTTCAATGAGGATGGCATCAAGAAGAGGGATGAGCGAATCGCCGCCTTCGAGACTGAAGCGCTTCTGGCCGACGTACTTGGTCTGCAGAAAGGATTCAAGCGCTTCGGCTTCATTGAGCTTGTGCAAGATGCGCAACTGCTCTTCGCGATCGGGACGCACATGCGGGCCTTCGATCTGGCTTTGAATCCAAGTGCGCTGGTCTGGATCCTGAATGTGCATGTATTCGATGCCCATCGACCGCGTGTACGAATCGCGAAGGATGCGCAGAATCTCGCGCAGGTTCATCAGGGGCTGGCCGCCAAATCCACCTGTCGGAAAGACGCGATCCAAATCCCAAAGAGTCAGACTGTGCGACATCGTGTCGAGATCTGGGTGCGTCGGCTGACGCGCTTCAAGTGGATCGGTATCGGCGAGGAGATGTCCGCGCACTCGGTAGGCGTGGATGATCTCCTGCACACGTGTTGCCTTGCTGAGATCTGACTCGTGATTGGCAGAGATGTCCTTGGCCCAGCGGATGGGCTCGTATGGAATGCGCAGGGCTCGGAAGATCTCGTCGTAGAAGCCATCTTCTCCGAGGATCAACTGGTGGATTCGGCGAAGGAACTCACCGGACTGAGCGCCTTGGATGATGCGGTGGTCGTAGGTAGAGGTCAGGGTCAAGATCTTCGAGACCGCGTTGCGGGCTATGGACTCCTCTGAAGCCCCTTCCCACTCAGCTGGGTACTCAAGTGAACCCACGCCAACGATGCAGCCTTGGCCGCTCATCAATCGCGGCACTGAGAGGTTGGTGCCGATGCCACCTGGATTGGTGAGCGAAAGGGTAGTTCCGGCAAAGTCGTCGACGGTGAGCTTGTTATTGCGAGCCTTGCGAACGATGTCCTCATAGGCCGCATGGAACTGTGAGAAATCCATGTCCTGTGCGCCCTTGATGCTCGGCACGAGCAGTTGGCGAGTGCCATCGGGCTTGGTCTGATCGATAGCAAGACCGAGGTTGATCGCTGAACTGGACACGAGTGCGGGCTTGCCGTCGACCTCGACGAAGTGGCCGTTCATGGCAGGAATATCGGCAACAGCGCGAACAAGCGCGTAGCCGATGAGGTGCGTGAAGGAGACCTTCCCGCCGCGGGTGCGCGCGAGATGGTTGTTGATGACTGTGCGGTTGTCCTGAAGCAGTCGCGCTGGCAACGCGCGAACACTTGTTGCCGTTGGCACAGCAAGGCTGGCTTCCATGTTGGTGACGACTCGAGCTGCCGGGCCCTTGAGAACAGAGGTTGCGCTTTGCGTTGAGAGCTCGGACTGGGCCGCGACAGGAGCAGCGGCGGGAGTGGGATAAGTCGGGGTAGTTGGGCTCGGAGGCACGGCAACTGGGGGAGCGACAACAGGCACGGGAGCAAGGACCTCGCTCGTGGCTTCAGTAGTCACAGGAGCAGGCGCAAAGCCCGATGTGGCCGCATTCAGCGTTGGTGGCTCGCCTGGCGCCCCGGGGGAGTAATCCTGAAAGAAGTCCCACCAGATCGGATCGACTTTGCTCTTGTCCTGTCGATACAGATCATAGAGTTCATCTACGAGCCACTCGTTGGCGCCAAAGGTGTCCATGGATTCCGTGGCCACTGCAGGTCCTCTCGCACCGAGGTGCTCATTTCGTCGAATAGATGGTGCACACAGCACTGACGTGGAGGCGCACTAGCGCAGTTGCGCCCACATAAGAATAGTCGCTTCACGCGCAAGTTCCCATATTCAACGAACGTAATCCGGGTCTCAATCTGGGTCGGTTTTGGATCGCCGCGCCGCGCGACTTACAGTGAGGGAGTGCTTCCCCCACACTCCGGCCGCATGGGTCTTGCTTCTGTGCTCGCTCTTGGCCTATTGGCCCTTGCGTTGCCGGCGCAAGCCGCGGCCCCATTTCCCGATGCACCAAGCATCGCCTCAGTCACTTCGGTTGGCACCGGCTCCCTGCAGATTGCTTATGTCCTGCCTTTGAGTGCCAATGTTCCGCCAGTTACTGAGGTCCAGGTGACGTCGAATGGCGGAAATACCTGGAGTGCCTGTGGATTGACGCTCGGGCTTTGCGTGGTCAGCGGTCTGACCGATGGCGTGAAGTACATCGTCGCGCTCAGAGCGGTCAATGAAGCTGGGCCTGGGCCAATGAGTGCCCTGGGTTCGGGCGTACCAACTGTCCCCATTGCTCTGGACACCGACAAGCTGACCAAACTTCCCAAGGCCCGCATCATGATTACTGGCAAATTTGACGGAGCTGCCAACGACCTTGGCGTCAATGCCTCGGCAACCCGCTTGGGCATTGGCACCATTCCCAAGCTCACCTTCAGCCAAGACATCCCAAATAAGGCAGTCGTGGAGCGCCACCTCACTGTGTCGGCCACTTCCGATGCAACAGGTGCAACCCAGGTGGTTCCAGGCGCTTGGGCCTGGCAGAGCAATCGCTCGGTGATGTTCCGTCCCACGGGTTTCTGGCCGGGGCACTCAACTATTACCATCACCTCTTCCTTGAACTCAGCCAACATGGGCGTGTCCGGCGGCTCGACTCTGGTCGGAACTTCCTCGCTTGGCACCACCTACTCCTTCAAGACGGCACGCTCATTCATCGGCCGAGTCAATGGGGCCTCAGACCTCATGACGGTGTACATCGATGGCGTGAAAGTGAAGACTTTCAAGATCTCACTTGGCGGACCGGACTGGCGAACGCGCAACGGAGTCAAGGTGGTGAGCACGCAGAAAGAGCCATTCAAGACGTACACCAGCACTTCGCTCGGAATTTCTGATCCCTCGCAGCAGTACTCCCTCGACGCCCGCTGGAATACCCGCGTGACTCCATCAGGTGAGTTCATCCACGCTGCGCCCTGGGCGACTGGACGATTGGGCAAGTACAACGGTTCGCATGGCTGTACGAATATGTACGAGTCGGATGCCAAATGGATTTACGAGATCACCATCCCTGGTGACGTCTTCATCTACTCCAACACCCTTGGCAATCTGGCACAACCGGGCAATGGCCCTGGTGGGTTGTGGAATGTGGCGTGGCCGATTTGGTTGAAGAAGTCAGCGCTGCACAGTCACCCCTTCACCCCAACGATGCCGCCGCCAGTTCCTGTGCCAACGCCGGTTCCGTCGCCAACGGAGACGGCTGTCCCCACTCCTACGCCCACAACCGTGAGCACATAGCCCTCGGTACTGGCAGGATTGCGCCATGGTTTCCTTCAGTCGGGTCGTGGGAGCTCTTGGCCACAACCGTCCACTTGCTGAACGTGTTGCACTGTTCGCTGCCGCTGCAGCGGTCGGTCCTTCATTTGAGCCCGGCCTCCAACCGCGAAAGACCCTGGATCAGGCAATTGCAACCGGAGTTATCTCGGCAACCACGCTGTCCTTGGTTACCGCGGCCGAGAGCACCATTGATTCTCTTGGTAATCGCCTCACTCGCAATCGAGCTGAAGCGTCCGATGGCAGCGCCTCGGCTTCGCGGCTTGCCTTCACTGTCGGCACGAATCTTGCAGCAGCAGCGCTCGCCGAAGGACTCTCGCGTCTCCTGCCTGCCCAAGAGGATGAAAAACTGCGTCGCGGCTTGGCTCGAGTTGCCGCTCAGCGCTCGGCTCGAGTTGCCCTGGCTGGCGCGGCATTGAGTGGTGCGATCGGTTCGCTGGATCTGCTCGCGCAGAAGTCACCGCGCATGGGCTGGGCGAAGATGCTTCCGATTCCACTCGCCGCTGGTGTCGGCGCATCAGCATTTGAAATTCGTCGGGTGCATCGTCGGGCCGCTGAATTGGGCGATACGACTATCGCGAAGGTCTCCACTCGCAATTCTGTGCTGATCGCGCTGGGTGTAGGTGCTGGCGTCATCACCCTGCAGGGAGGAGAGCGGCTGCTCGCCAATCAGGTCTCGCGCGGACTGACCCGAATCGCCCCCAGCTACGACGAAGTCGCGAACCCAGCAGGGCACCTGGTCGCACTTGGACTGTTGGGCGGCATCCTGAGCGGTGGCTATGAGTACCTGACTCGTCGAGTAGAGCAGGGTGGCGCAGCTGTCGAACCTGCCTACGAAATCCCGCCTTCGAGTCCATATGTGTCGGGCAGTCCAGAGAGTTCGGTTTCCTTTGCGAGCCTGTCACGCGAAGGGCGTCGCTTCACCAACATGGTGCTGACTCGGCCAGAAATCGAAGAAGTCATGGGAGTGCCCGCTGTTGCGGATCCCATTCGACTGTTTGTTGGTCTTGATTCAGCCAGCGTGATCGAAGACCGAGTTGAAACTCTGCTCGATGAACTCGTGCGAACCAAGGCCTTTGAACGCGAAGTTCTCGTATTCGCCTCTCCGACCGGCTCTGGGTATATCAACTATGTGTTGGCCGAATCTCTCGAGTACCTCACCTTGGGCAACAGCGCGATTTGCACCATGCAGTACTCGATGCTTCCGTCGTCAATGTCGCTTACGCGCACCGGGCTTGCTGTCGAGCAGAACCGCGCTGTCATGTACGGCATCACGGGATATTTGCGAGGCTTGGAGCCGCACAAGCGACCCAAGTTCGTGCTCTTTGGCGAAAGTCTTGGTGCTCTGACGACCCAAGATATTTGGAGGCACCGCACAGTTGAGGCGATCGAACGTGATTTTGTGCACTCATCGATCTTCCTTGGAACACCTTCAGCAACGGAGTTTGCAAAGTCTTGGCGCTTGGACAAGACCCGGGTCGATCCAGATGGCGTCTTGGTCGAACTCGACAACTACGGCGAGTACTTGGATCTGCCAGCCGAGCAGCGCGACAAAGTCCGACATCTGCTGTTGAGCCACTACGACGATCCCATTCCAAAGTTCGGGACCAATCTACTGCTGCGTCAGCCCTGGTGGCTGGGCCCGCAAAATGATCGCCCTATTGGCGTGCCCAAATCCTCACGCTGGCGTCCTGGTACCACCTTTGTGCTGACTGGCATCGACCTCATCAACGCGATGGACGTCGTACCGGGCACCTTTGGTCGACGAGGCCATGACTATCGCGAGGACATCGCGCGATTTGTATCGTCTGTATATGACTTGCCGTGCACGCCGGAGCAGCTCATCAACATGGAAACCGCGCTGCGCACGCGCGAACTGCAGTGGGCTCAGCGACGAGTTGTCACCGAGCAGGTGGCGCGTGCCAAGGAAGCGCTCATCCGCGAGATGAAGACTTGGGGCACCACCAATGACTCTGAATCGATGAGCGACGAAGTCTGGGCGGAGTTTGTCGGTTCAGCACAGGCTGATCTCCCCGGCAAGAACGCGACCAAGTCGCAGGCACCTACCAACTGATGTCTTTGGCATCCTCGAGGATGTTCTTCACGTAGGCCTGAGTCTCCGGGAATGGCGGTACACCGTCATAGCGTCGAACAGCGGCATATCCGGCGTTGTAGGCGGCCAAAGTGTTCTCAAGTCTATTTCCAGAGACCTCTTTGAGCAGCCTGCGGTTCTTGCAATTCAACTCTGCTGCCGAGGGGATGGCATCGGCCGCATCCCACACGCTCGTCTCGCCGTCACCATTGGCATCCAAGCCGTATTGATCCCACACGGTGGGCATGAATTGCGCTATGCCTTGCGCCCCAGCGGGACTCCTTGCAGTGGCGTCCCATCCGCTCTCCGCAGCAATCTGGGCAGCGAAGACCTCAACGGGAATGCGAGGACAACGCTGCGCAGCGCTTAGGACGAGAGTCCGATACTCGCTGGGCACATGCACAGGGCCAATGAGGCCGTATCTCTTTGCGGTCGAAATACCCAAGGCAACTGCGCCAAGTGCCAATGCGAGCACGACACCCAGAATTGCAATGGACTGAAGCCGAAGTGTCACGTGCATTCGTACACGGTAACTCTTTGTCGGTCTTGACCGCGTACCGTGGGCTCGTGGCTGATGACGTGGTGGGACGAGTTCCGGATCTCACCCGCCCTCAGGTTGAGTCACTGTTCGAACAACGTCTCGCTGAAGCCTTTGCCTCCCTGGGCTTGTTCAATCTGCTTGTGCTCGGCAAGACCGGCGTTGGCAAATCCACATTGGTGAACACGATGTTCGGCAGCGAGGTCGCGCGCACCGGCGTTGGTGAGCCCGTAACCAAGGGGCTGACGCACTATCGGCTGCCGGACGGCTTCCTTGGCCTTTATGACGCCGAAGGCTTTGAGACTGGCGTGGCAGGCAATGTGATTCTGGAGGGCTTGCGCACTGTCGTTGAGCAGAATTCCAAGCAGCCCGCCGAACAACGAATTCACGCGGCCTGGTACCTCGTGCGGTGGTCAGATCGGCGATTCGAAAAGGCGCAGGTTGAATTCGTCCGGGAACTTGCTCGGCTAGGTCTACCCGTCATCATCGTTATGACCCAAGTACCGACAAAGACGGGAGAGATTCACCCGGAGGCCTTGGAATTTGCCGACTACATCGATGGCTTGTTGCTTCCAATTGCTGGCGCGACTGTGCTGACCAATGCGCTTGCGGATGCCTTTAGTGGTGCTCCGGTTTTCGGAGTACAGGACCTTCTGGATGCCACTTATCTTGTTGCCCCCGAGGTGGCTGCGCGCGCGCTCACCGCTGCGCAGAAGATCGATATTGGACGTAAAAAAAAAGCGGTAGACGCCATCATTAATCAGGCGTCGGCTCTTGCCGCGGGCATTGGAGCAACGCCGATCCCTTTCGCCGACGCTGCTCTGCTCGTGCCGAATCAGATCACCATGATCGCTCGTATCACTGCTGCATATGGACTTCCACCAAGTCGCGCGAGGGCGATGTCATTGGCCGGATCGATCGTGCTGACAGGCGGAGCCACACTGGCAGGTCGATATGCCGTCACCAATCTGCTGAAGTTCATTCCAGGGGGAGCCGTGGCTGGTTCAGCCATCTCAGCGACCATCGCAGCCTCGATGACCAAGGCAGTTGGCTTGGCTTGGTCGCGGGTGTGTGAGCTCGCATTGGCGATGGATGACGATGCTCGAGATCGCTTCTGGAGCAGCGGTGCAGTGGCAGAGCAATTCATTGTTTTCTTTAAGCAGAACTCTGGAACAGGGGCAAGGATGATGCAGCGCCTCACCAAGCGCGCATAATCTAAGGCAGCAAGAACCCACTCAAGGAGGATCCGTGCAGTCGCCGGAAGATATGTACGCCATCCACCAGATGCCGCGGTTCAAAGAGCCACCTGTGCTCATCCACGCATTCACTGGATACGTCGATGCGGGCGGCGCAGTGCGAATGACGATCGATCATCTGCTTGAGCATTGCGAGCATGAGTTGATTGCTACCTTCGATGTGGACGCCGTGATGGATTTTCGTGCACGCCGTCCGGTCTTGTCGTACTCCGTCGACCATTTCACTGGCGTAGACATTCCAAGCATCCAGTTGCATGAGATGACCGATTCCAAGGGTGTCTCGTTTCTTCTGCTTGCCGGTCCAGAGCCTGATTACCAGTGGATGCGATTCATCGCCGCAATCTCCGGGCTTGGCCACCGACTGGGCATTCGCCTTGCTGTTGCTGTCTCCGGCATTCCGTGGCCGGCGCCGCATACGCGGCCTTTGGGTATCACGGTGCACGGCTCGGACCCTGAGCTCGTTCGCGGATTCCGCTCCGTTGTTGGTGAGGTTGATGTGCCTGGGCATATGGGAGCCATGCTCGAATACCATCTGGCACAGGAGGGCTTTGACTCCATGGGCATCACGGCCCAAGTGCCGCACTACCTCAGCCAGTTCCAGTACCCCCAAGGTGCGCAAACCTTGATCAATGGCCTCAGCCGAGTCACGGGTCTGGATCTTCCCGTTGACGGTTTGAATCCACTCGCAGCCCAGGCGACTCGCGAGATTTCTGATCAACTCGCAGGCAACGATGAATTTGCCACGGTCGTCAGTGCGCTAGAGCAGCAGTACGACCAGACCATCGGAGCACCTCCAGGAAGCCTCATGTCAGAGGAGCCGGTGCTGACAGGTGACGAGATTGCTGCTCAGTTTGAATCATTCCTGCGTGATCTCGATGCGGGGGAAGGCAAGACCGACGGCTAAGCCGGACAGCTGGTGCCTTTGGCAGGCATATTTCCCTGCAGGAGGTAGAGATCAACTTGACCGTCAATGCACTTCGAACCAGAGCCATAGGCGGTGTGACCATTGCCTTCGTAGGTGAGAAGAGTGCTGGTCGGCAACTGTGAACTCAAGGCTTGGGCCCATTCATATGGCGTTGCTGGATCAAAGCGAGTGCCAATCACCAAGACCGGTGCCTTGGTTGAGGTGGAAGCCGGTGCAGGTAGGTGCGGATCGTGGGCAAACCAACTGGTGCAGGGCGCATTGCTCCAGGCCATCGACTCGGCGAATTCGGGTACAGGTGCCGCGACCGACCAGCGCTTGGCGGCCAAGCTCAGCCCTGCGGCTCCAGGTGCTGGGGGCATATCCCAGCAGTCGATGGCGTAGTAGGCCGACTGAATATTTGACGAGAACTTGGCCGGGCCGATTTGCTCTGCCCCGCTCCAAGCCAATTCCATCAACCCGGTGCCATTGCCAGCGAGCGCTTGCGCAATTGCATCACCGAGTGGCTTCCACAGATCTGTTGAATACATTGCCGTCAGCATGCCGCCCATGCCCAGAGACTGGGTGAGCCTTGGCCCTTGATCAGTGCGCAGCGGATGCTGATCGAGCCGTGCCAATAGGGCATTGACTTTGGCAGTGATCACCGTCGCGGATTCGCCAAGAGTGCAGTTCTTCTGCCTGCTGCAGTCGGCTGCGAAATTCTGAAAGGCTCGCTGAAATCCAACGGACTGTCCTGCAGATAATTGCATGGAGTCCAGAGCTGGATTGAGCGATCCATCAAGCACAAATCGACCCACGTGGTCTGGGAACGCTTCGAGATAGGCAATGCCAAGAGCCGTGCCATAGGAGAAGCCAAGCCAGTTCAGTTTTTCTTCGCGCAGGGCAGATCGAAGGATGTCGAGATCCTGGGCGGCCGAAGGCGTGCCTACGAATGGCGCAATGCGCGGGCTGTGCTTCAAGCAGCCCTTGCTGATGCGTGCTGCAGCT
Organism: Actinomycetota bacterium; assembly: GCA_030650795.1. Classification (NCBI taxonomy): domain Bacteria; kingdom Bacillati; phylum Actinomycetota; species Actinomycetota bacterium. The sequence goes on along the minus strand of JAUSDJ010000026.1, from coordinate 73,402 downwards.
CGCATGACGGAGGCGACCTCCTTTGGCGTGTCCGGTGTGGAATCCATCGCGAGCCAAGCAGCAGTCTGCTTAGAAGTCATGCATGTGACGGGCGCTGAATTCTGAACTCCGCGTGGATCAAGGCCGATGAAGTCAAATTCCTTTGCGACGGCAGGTGCCAGAAACTTTGCCGCATACCCCGCGAAGGCCAAGCCAGATTCGCCAGGACCTCCAGGATTGATGACGATTGATCCCTGAAAGTTCGGACCCGAATGGGGAGCTCGACTGACGGCAAGGGTGATGTCACCGCGACTGAGGTCGGAATAGTCGAGCGGGACCTGCAGACTTGCGCACTGGCCAACAGCGCACGAGTGCCATTTCAGACTCTGCGCGCGATAGGCATCAAGGCCTGTTGCAGCCTGGCTCGACGCGAGAGGTGCGGCAATTGCCAGTGCTGTCGCAACTACGACGATGCCTATGCGCTTCACGTCACCACGGTACGTCATCACTACCGGGAATCTGTGCGGCATCGAGTTTGCTTAGATGACTCAATGGTCTCGCCGATGTTCGCCCTCGAATCTCGTCTCGCGGACCACGGGGATTCACAAGGCTTGGGTCGAACAGGCGTCATCTCCACACCGCACGGAAACATCAACACTCCCGCTTTCATCCCTGTTGGGACTCTGGCAACAGTCAAGGCTGTGTTGCCAGAGTCGATGGAGGAGTTGGGTGCACAGGCAATCCTTGCCAACGCCTATCACCTGTATCTGCAGCCCGGGGCCGAGGTTATTGACTCTTCAGGAGGACTCGGCGCATTCATGCACTGGGGAGGTCCTACCTTTACGGACAGTGGGGGTTTTCAGGTGCTGTCGCTCGGCGTCGGCTTCAAGAAGATCCTCGCAATGGACGCAAAGACTGTGCGTTCTGATGAAGTCATCGCTCCTGGCAAGGATCGACTGGCACATGTCGATGATGATGGCGTCACGTTCAAGTCGCATATCGACGGAACGATGCATCGCTTCACGCCCGAGATCTCCATGCAAGTGCAGCATTCAATTGGCGCGGACATCATCTTCGCATTCGATGAATGCACCACTTTGATGAACACTCGCGAATATCAAGAGCGGTCGCTCAGGCGCACCTATGAATGGGCTGAGCGCTGCATTGCAGAACACGAGCGGTTGACCAGTCTTCGTACTCATCGGCCCTACCAAGCCCTGTTCGGGGTGGTGCAGGGTGCGCAATACGAGGATCTGCGCAGGCAGGCTGCCCGCGAACTGGGTGCTTTGGACTTTGACGGATTCGGGATCGGCGGTGCACTGGAGAAAGCCAATCTCGGAACGATCATCCGGTGGGTCAACGAAGAACTGCCAGAGGACAAGCCGCGTCATCTGCTGGGGATCGGTGACCCAGTCGATTTCTTCACCGCGATCGAGTACGGCATCGACACGTTTGACTGTGTGGCGCCATCGCGGATGGCTCGCAATGGGACCGTGTTGCATCCCGAAGGCCGATTCCATGTCACCAATGCCAGATTCAAGGCTGATTTCAACCCCATTGACGACCACTGCGACTGCTACACATGCTCGCATTACTCGCGTGCTTACCTCCATCACCTGTTCAAGGCCAAGGAGCGACTTTCGGCCACCCTGACAACCATTCACAACGAGCGCTTTGTGGTCGCCCTGCTTGATCAGATTCGCGCGAGCATTCCGAGTGGCGAGTTCGAGGTACTCCGAGAGGACTTTCTCGGAAGGTTTGGAACAGGCACTCAGTGAGCTGAAGCCAAGTCGTAACTCGGCTCGCGTCTCTTGATGAATCCAATCAGCGGATACGTGATGGGCAGCAGCACTACTTCAAGCAGAGTCTTGTACAAGTAGCCGACGATCACGTAGTTGGCGAATTCGGCTCCGGTGATGATGCCGTAGAAGGCAACCGTGCAAAAGACAACAGTGTCAGCCAGCTCGCCGACGATTGTGGATCCAATCAGGCGAGCCCAGAGGTGCTTCTCCTTTGTGCGTTCCTTGATCTTGACCAGAACATACGAATTCAGCAGTTGACCGGCGAGGTAGCCGCAGACACTTGCCAGCACGATGCGCGGCACGAAGCCAAGGACTGCTTCGTAGGCCTCTTGGTTGGTGTACGCATCGGGCGCTGGCGAGATCTGCACGACATAGAAGGTCACCGCTGCCAGAATCGCCATGGCGAAGCCCAACAGGATCGCGCGCCTGGCAGCACGGAATCCATAGACCTCGCTCAGGATGTCGCCGATGATGTAGGCGAGCGGAAACAGGAATGCACCGCCATCGAGGATCGCAGGACCGAAGACGATCAGTTTGGTAGCGGCGATGTTCGAGATGATCAGGATGCCGACGAAGATGCCAACGATGAGCGGGTAGTAACTATGGGTGATTGAGGCGAAGTGCACTCGTTGGCTCTGCGTTTCGGTGCTCATGGCGGAGTCATTCAACCATTCGGCACAGGTATGTCACACCCGACCTTCGTTTGCGAGATGGCGAGTCCCGCGCGGGCGCTGTCCAAACAGAAGGTCAGCGCTGGCCTTCGTGCCCTTGTCGATGAAGTCCTCGACTCGCCGATGCCTCAGAATCCAGTGCACGATCCAGCCAGCGAATGGAATCGTCAGACGATTCACCGGCATTTACGGCGCGGCTCGCGTACGGTGGCGGCGAGCCTTTGTACCGCTGGAGGAGACCTTGTTTCGCCTCTTACTTGGAGCGTGCGATCTCCTGCCTCCGCGGAGGGCGCTGCCTCACTGACTGAGCAATAGGAGGACACGGTGGCTGATGGCATTCTCACCGACATCAGGATTGTCGACTTGTCTGTTGGCCCGGCTGGGTCGGCGGCGACAATGCTCCTGGCCGAGTGCGGCGCCGATGTCGTGAAGGTCGAGAGGGCAAAGCCCGGGCGGGATCGAGATCTCCCGGGGTTTCGTACCTGGAACCGCAGTAAGCGGAGTCTCATCGCAGACATCGACACGCCGGAAGGTCTGACGCGTCTGAAGCAGCTGCTATCAGCCGCTGACGTGTTCGTCCATGAGCTTGGCCCAACGCAGGCGCGAGCGCACGGCCTGGACGATGCGTCGCTGGCCCAGCTCAATCCCAAGCTCATCGTGAGTTCGGTACTCGGATGGCCGATGAACCATGCCGATGCGGATCTGCCTGTTGAAGCCTCCCTGGTGCACGCCAGGCTCGGCGTCTGCGATGAGCAGCTCCCGCGTGTTCTCCGGGACGGACCGATCTACCTGCGCTATCCATTGACGACGTGGAACGCCGTTTGGCTGGCCGCGACCGGAATCGTCGCACGGCTGCTGTCGCGGGGTCGCTCGGGATTCGGTGGTCCGGCGCACACCAGTTTGGCCCAGGGTGCCCTCGTCAACTTGGGCATGTTCTGGAATCGCGGGGAGGGCATGCCGCAGGAACAGTCCAACCCACTGCCCAAGAACATGCACACCCCGCTCTACGAGTGCGGTGACGGGCTCTGGCTTCACCACATGCCCGACTTGATGCGCAGCGCTCGCGTCCGTGCGTTCGTCGAGCAGCACGACGGCCCAGTTGACGAGGCGATCGTCGCCTGCTTCCTGACTGATACCAGAGCGGCGTGGCTGCAGGAGTTGTGGGCGAGCGACGTGCCGGTGCAGGGATGTGCTGAGTTCGGCGAGATCTTCGATGATGAGCAGGCGCGTATCAACGGCTATTTGGTCGACCTTGACGATCCGCAGGAAGGGCTCATCACGGTCGTTGGGACGCCACTCACCCTCAGCCCACCGCAGCAGATCGTAGGTCCTGCGCCGGCACATGGCGCGCACACCGAGGAAGTGCTCCAGTCCTGGGATGTCTCGCCGGGACCGGCGGGCGATGGGCGCAAGCGGCGCTGGCCGTTGGAGGGCATCAAGGTGCTGGATCTTGGGAGCCACCTGGCCGGACCGTATGGTCCGCAGATGCTGGCGGACCTTGGCGCAGATGTGATCAAGCTTGAGACGACGTCGGGCGACCCTATGCGGTGGATTGGCGTGTTTCTTGGCTGTCAGCGAGGCAAGCGGGGCATCGCCTTGAATCTGAAGGAACCCGCGTCGCGCGCCGCGCTGGAGGCAGCTATCGGCTGGGCCGACGTCGTGCACCACAACATGCGGATGCCCGCAGCCACTCGCCTGGGCTTGGATGCCAAGACCGTCCGGGAAATCAATCCCACGGTCATCTACTGCCACACGAGTTCCTATGGCCCGACCGGCCCGAGAGCAGATTGGCCAGGCTTTGACCAGTTGTTCCAGGCACTGTCCGGCTGGGAGACTCTTGCGGCCGGCGACGGCAATCCGCCGATGTGGCACCGATTCGGATTCATGGACCACCACTGCGCCACCTCATCGGCGTTGGCTGTGGTGCTGGCCCTTTACCATCGTGACCGCACAGGTGTCGGTCAGGATGTCGCGGCCTCGCTGCTCGGCTCCGGCCTGCTCACGGTCAGCGAGATCTTCAAGGGAGCCGACGGCACCTTGCCACCATTCCCTGGCCTGAGCGCTGACCAGTTGACCCGTGACGACGGGCATCGCATCCTTCAACAGGCCGACGGGTGGGTCATGATCGCCGCAGACGAGCCAGTGCAACTCGCCGCACTGGGCGCTTTGAATCTCACGGGCTGCACGGTCGCAGAGGCCTTGTCTGTCTTGGCCACCGCAGGTGTGCCGGCCGAGCAGGTGCGCCTGGACCAGATGAACGCATTCTTCGACAGTGAGGACAACCGCGCTGCCGGTCTGGTCTCAGCAACGAACCATGCTCTGTGGGGCACCATTCTGCAGCCTGGGGGCCTTTGGTCCTTTGGCGACCAGGAAATTCGCATGGAGCGCGCGGCACCTGTGCTCGGCGAGCACACCGTCGAATGCCTTCGTGAATTCGGTTTGAAGGATCAGGTGATCGAGGACCTACTTGCATCAGGGGCGGCTGTCCAGCACGCCTGATTAGGGATGTCCCGGGAAGTGACATTTGCGCCCCCGGCAGGATTCGAACCTGCGACCTTCGGTACCGGAAACCACTGCTCTATCCCCTGAGCTACGGAGGCAAACGGGTGTCAGGCTAGCAGCGAGGCGCTGCACTGACACGATAGGCGGGTGCGCGGCCACCTGTCTTCGTTGACTCGAGCTGGTGGCGCGATATTCCGCGAGTACACCGCCCACCAAGGATCGTTGGCTGCCGGTGGCATGGCCTACTTCGTGCTTCTTGCCATGGCTCCTGCTGCTGTTGCCGTTGGAGCCGTAGCTGGCGCGATCATTGGGCCGGAGAACACCAGAAATGCGATCGAGTCGATCCTGAGCCGACTTCCTGACACTGATACCCAATTGCAAGAGGTGACCAACTCCGTCGTCAATGTGATCACGAGTTCGTCTGCAAGCGCATTGGCTCTGGCTTCAGTCATTGGTCTTCTTATTGCAATTTACGCGGCGTCCAAAGCCATCACTGCCCTTCGCATGGCGCTGGACAGGACCTTTGGATTCATTGGGCACCGGCCTGACTTGCTTGGTCGCGTGCGCGATGCAGTCATCACTCTTTTCGGTCTACTCATCTTGATCACGGTCGTACTTGCCTTGACCTTGCTGCCTCGAATTGCCCGAGCTCTTGGATTCCCAGAAGTCCGCTTCAGCACAGGAGTCGGCTGGATCGACTGGGTGCTCTTTGCGATCGTTGCCTGGCTCGTTGTCCTGGGTGTCTTTCGATGGGGACCGAGCAAGGGCGCCCCTTTGTCGTGGAAGTCACCCATCGCTATTGCCGTGGCACTTTGGTTCTTGGGCATGAGCGCTGGGGTGGGGGTCTACGTCGGACTGTCAACGACAATTGGCGCCGCCATCGCCGCATTCGGAGCGCCTATGGTGGTGCTGCTGTGGCTCTACCTGTCCTTCATGGGAGTGCTACTCGGCGCCGAGATGCAGATGTATCTCACGGAGGAAAGGCCAACGACACATGAGTGAGTCGCCAGCTGTGCTGACTAAGGACGAATGGCGGGCGGTCGTGCATCAGTGTCAAGTTGAGCCGGGTCGGAAGGTAGATCTGGATGCTGACTTCGATTCGTCGCTGATGCCCAAGCACTTCGACAAGATCTCCAGCCAGCAGGCGCATGAGCCGATTTTGGAAGAGATGACGGCCTTGCAGGATCGCTTCTATGCGGCAAACTCGAACGCAATGCTGATCGTGTTCCAAGCAACCGATGCGGCAGGCAAGGACGGCACCATCAAGCATGTGATGAGTGGACTCAACCCAGAGGGAGTGGAAGTTCATTCATTCAAGGCTCCCTCAACTCTTGAGCGTGCGCATGACTTCCTGTGGCGCCATCAACTGGTGCTTCCTGAACTCGGGCAGATCTCGATCTTCAACCGTTCCCACTATGAAAATGTGCTCGTCACGCAGGTGCATCCGGAGTTGATCTGGCCACCCGCCGATCAAATCAAGGATCTCGATGCACTGTGGAAGCGCCGGTATCACGCAATAAATGAGTGGGAGCGGCACCTCGTGGACAGCGGAACACAGATCGTGAAGATCTTCCTGAATCTCTCCAAGGAGATGCAGCGAAAGCGATTCCTGGAGCGCATTGATCAGCCCGAGAAGAACTGGAAATTCTCACCTGCGGATCTTCGCGAGCGTGAGTACTGGGATGCCTATCGCAAGTCCTTCTCCGCCATGGTGAGCAACACGAGCACGAAGTGGGCCCCCTGGTACGTCGTTCCGGCCGATCACAAGTGGGTGACGCATCTGCTCACGAGCGCGATCGTCCTGCACACTCTGCAGGAGATCGATCCGCAGTATCCAAAGGTGGCTGAGCAGACCCTCAAGGATCTTCAGGTTGCCCGCACGCACCTCGAGGCCGAGTAGCGCCTATCCACAGGCGATACCGAACTGCTGGCGCGTCCGGGCGTGCCGGGTGAAGATTGAATCGACTCGAATCGGGGGATAAGGGTCGAACCAGAAGGACTCCCACCTCTGTGGTGGGAGTCCTTCGTTCCCAATGCCGGTCGGTACGCTCTCGCGGTGACTCCCGACGCTCTGGCCGCAGCGCTCTTGCTCGTGCTGGACCAGGTTCGTGACGCCGACGGCATAGCGATTGAGCTGCCGGGTTCGGTCCACGTTGAGCGACCTCGATCACGTGAGCACGGCGACTATGCGACAAACATCGCGTTGACTCTTGCGAAGACTGCAGGCGTGCCACCACGCACCCTGGCCGAGGCCATCGTGCAGCGGCTCGTCTTGGTCGAGGGAGTCAGCAGTGCTGACATTGCCGGTCCCGGATTCATCAATATTCGCCTGGACAGCGCGGCTCAGGGCGAACTAGCTCGGAGCATCGTGGATCAAGGTGCGAACTACGGTCATGGTGTTGCTCTTGATGGACAGATGATCAACGTCGAGTTCATCTCGGCGAATCCCACAGGTCCCTTGCACCTGGGACACACGCGATGGGCCGCCGTTGGCAGCGCACTGGCCCAGGTGCTCGCAGCTGCCGGCGCACGCGTCACCAGCGAGTTCTACATCAATGACCGTGGCGTGCAAATGGAGAAGTTCGGCCTCTCCGTTCTCGCGGTGGCCCAAGGCCAGCCTGTGCCCGAAGGTGGCTATCACGGTGCCTACATCGTTGATCTCGCTGCGCAAGTCACGGGCGAGGATCCATCGCTCATAGAGCTGCCCGAAGCCGAACGAGCCGCAGGCTTCCGCGAAGCGGCGTATCGAATTCAGTTAGCACAGCAGCAACGAGTTCTCGAACTCTTCAGAACGCACTTTGATGTCTGGGCATCTGAGCGTGCACTCCATGAAAGCCACTCAGTGGAATTGGCTTTCGATCGCCTCCGCGAACAAGGGCATATGTTCGAACTCGATGGCGCAACCTGGCTTCGCACCACTGACTTCGGCGATGACAAGGACCGAGTGCTGGTCAAAGCCGATGGCGAGTTGACGTATTTTGCTTCCGACACTGCCTACTACGTGAACAAGCGCGAACGCGGTTTTGGCACGTGCATCTACCTGCTTGGAGCCGATCATCACGGATACGTGAATCGGCTCAAGGCGGTCGCACAGTGCTACGGCGATGCCGCCAATGCAGCAGAGGTGCTGATCGGACAATTGGTGAAGATCACCAAGGGTGGTGAGGAGGTCAAGCTCTCCAAGCGCGCCGGGACCATCGTCACTCTGGAGGATCTCGTTGAGGAGGTGGGAGTAGACGCTGCTCGATACTCGCTCATTCGTCATCCGGTCGACTCGCCACTTACCTTGGATCTTGAGGCCATCGCCCGACACACAAATGACAACCCCGTCTACTACGTGCAGTATGCGCACGCCCGCATAGCCTCAGTCATCCGGAACGCGGCTGATCTTGAAATCGATTGGGCGTCAGCAGAATTTGATCCTGGCTTGCTCGCACATGATCGAGAAAATGAGCTGCTTGGTGCACTTGGTGAGTTTCCGCGCATCGTGGCAACCTCGGCGGAGTTGCGCGAACCCCACCGGGTAGCGCGTTACCTGGAAGAATTGGCCACGACCTATCACCGCTTCTATGACGCCTGTCGGGTGCTGCCGCGCGGGGATGAAGACACCACTGCTGAGCACATTGCGCGACTATGGCTGTGTGCCGCGACCCGGCAGACGCTTGCAAACGGCTTGGCCATGCTTGGAGTGAGCGCGCCAGAGCGCATGTAGTTCTTGGATTTGGATGCCCTAGCCTTCGCTGGTGTCCAATGTCTGGCCGACTTCGGCCACCCGTGATTCCTCCGGTGCACTCAGCATCGGTGGAATCGATGTGCGCGATGCCGCAGCCCAGTACGGCACCCCACTGTTCATTCTCGACGAGCAAGAGGTGCGATCCCGCGCTCGGGAATATCGACTAGCGGCAACTCAGATCGGAGCGCGTCAGGTCTACTACGCAGCGAAGGCCTTTCTTGCAACGACCGTGGCTCGCTGGGTGTACGAAGAGGGTCTTGGCATTGACGTCGCCTCAGGCGGAGAGCTTGCCGTTGCTCTGCGTGCGGGTGTTCCCGGTGCCCAGCTCTTACTGCATGGAAACAACAAATCGATGGCTGAGATCGAGGCCGCCATCGAAGCCGGCGTCGGACGAATCGTGTTGGACTCCTTCGAGGAGATCGTGCGCGTTGCGGACGCGGCCAATCGTGCGGGGATCGTGCAGCCAGTCCTTCTGCGATTGACCATTGGCGTAGAAGCCCACACCCACGAGTTCATTGCGACGGCGCATGAGGATCAGAAATTCGGCTTCTCTGTTGCTTCGGGCGCCGCCGAAGAAGCGCTCCGACGCATCGCGATGCTGCCGAGCTTGGAGTTTCGCGGCCTGCACTCGCATATCGGATCGCAGATCTTCGACGCTCTTGGTTTCGAGGAGGCCGCTGTGCGGATCGTGGCCTTCATGGGACGCATGTCCAAGGAGATCGGATTCAGCTTCGCTGAGTTGGATCTCGGCGGAGGCATGGGAATTGCCTACCTCGAGTCGGATGATCCGCTGGCCATCGAGGAACTTGCCGCACAGGTGGCGAGTGCTGTTGCGCGCGATTGCCTAGCAGCCGGAGTGCCTGTGCCTGCGCTTGCCTTTGAACCTGGGCGCGCAATCATCGGGCCGCCCGGAGTCACGCTGTATGAAGTCGGCACCGTGAAGGCAGTGCAGACAGATGACGGAGTGCGCACGTACATTTCAGTTGATGGCGGGATGAGCGACAACATCCGGACCGCGCTCTATGACGCCGAGTACACCGTTGAACTCGCATCTCGAACTTCCACGGCCGAGCCGATGCTGATCCGCTTGGTCGGCAAGCATTGCGAGACCGGCGACATCCTCATTCGCGAGGCTTGGCTTCCCGCGGATCTCGTGCCAGGTGATCTGCTCGTCGTTGCTGCCACCGGTGCCTATTGCCGCTCAATGGCATCCAATTACAACTACCTGCCACGGCCAGCAGTGATTGGCGTGAGGGCCGGCGAGGCGACGGTGATCTTGCGCAGAGAGACCTTGGAAGACCTACTGGCGCTGGATCCCGGGGCTTGAGCCGGGATCCAGCGCCAGCAATTGTGAAGGAGCGCGTGGCTACTCGCGCTCAGAACCTGCAACCAGTAACTCAGTTTCAGGAGCAGGTGTGCGAGTGATCATCCAGATGATGACTGCCACCACAGAGCCAACCAGTGGCGCCACAATGAACAGCCACACCTGACTCATCGCTTCTCCGCCGGCGAACAGTGCCGGGCCCAAGGAGCGGGCTGGATTGACTGACGTGCCATCGAGCGGGATGCCAACAAGGTGGACCAGGGTGAGGGTCAAGCCAATGGCAATGCCTGCGAATCCAGGCGCCGCAACCCGCTCGGTCACGAGCAGGATGACGAGCACGAATGCAGCCGTCAGGATGACTTCAAGCAGGAATGCTCCGCCCATGTCGATATTGCCGTTGTCGTAGCTATTGGTTCCCAAGCCGCCGGTGTAGTCGGTGACGCCGAAGGAGGAGACGAATAGCTTCAGCATTGCGCCGGCCGCGATTGCGCCAGCGAACTGTGCGACCCAGTAGGCAACTGCCTCTCCCGCAGGCATCCGTCGACCAAGCAGCATGCCCAGGGTGACTGCTGGGTTGACATGGGCTCCGGAAACCGGACCAAATGCGTAGGCGATACCCAGGAGCACGAGGCCAAATGCGAGCGCGACACCCACGATGCCGTTGCCCGGACCGCCCTCGCCGACGCCAACCTTGTGCGAAATTCCAAAGACAGCAGCACCAACAGCCAGGAAGACCAAGAGGAAGGTTCCCATTGCTTCAGCAATGAGTTTTCTGGTCATGAAACTCATGTGCACTCCTTGTCCGAATGAACGTGATCCACGCAGGCTAGGAGTTCCTGAGAAAGGAGTGTGGGACGCGCGCGGGACTTTGCTGTGGCCAATTGGCGGTTCTGTGAGCTCGGCATTGTGCCAATGCGGAGTTCGAGCAGTTGACCTGAGAGGCTAGGGGACCACAACCGTCCCCTCAGGAGTACACATGTCACCGGCCGAATCTGCACGCCCCGTAACGGTGGCTGTGCTCGGCGGCGGCACGGTCGGAGCGCAGGTTGCCCGGCTGCTCACCGACCGGGATACCGACCTCCACATTCGCATGGGCACTTCGCTGAAACTGACAAAGGTCGCTGTGCGCGATTTGTCCAAGAAGCGCGACATTCCCGCGTCCTTCCTGTCCGACGATGCGATGGCCGTTGCGACGTCCGGTGCCGACATCGTGGTTGAGTTGATCGGCGGCATCGAGCCTGCAAGATCGCTGATCCTGGCGGCGATCAAATCGGGATCCAGCGTTGTCACTGCCAACAAGGCACTGCTTGCGTCTGACGGTGCATCGCTGTACGCGGCGGCTGAAGCCGAAGGCGTGGATATCTTCTTTGAGGCTTCGGTTGCCGGTGCGATTCCGATTGTGCGCTTGCTGCAGGAGTCGCTGTCCGGTGACCATGTCACCAAGATCATGGGCATTGTCAATGGCACCACCAATTACATCCTGACTCGGATGGATGAGGATGGGGCGTCATTTTCAGACGCGCTTGCTGAAGCGCAAGCTCTTGGCTACGCAGAGGCAGATCCGACAGCAGATGTCGAAGGCCACGATGCGGCTTCCAAAGCGGCAATCCTTGCCGAACTCGCCTTCCACACGCACGTCACTCGTGAAGACGTGTACTGCGAAGGCATTACCAATATCTCTACTACGGACATTCGTGCGGCTAAGAGTCTGGGCTGCGTCATCAAGCTCTTGGCTGTGGCCGAGCGGGTTGACGATGATCGCGGTGTCATTGTGCGAGTGCACCCCACGATGGTGCCGCGCGAACACCCACTTGCCAGTGTTCGCGATGCCTTCAATGCAGTCTTCATCGAAGCGGAGGCTGCGGGGGAGTTGATGTTCTATGGCCGCGGTGCCGGTGGCCCACCCACAGCATCAGCGGTTCTTGGCGACGTCGTTGTTGCGGCTCGCAACCGACTCACTGGCTCAACTGGCTGGGGTGAGAGTGCTGATGTGCAGTTGCCGGTGCTTCCGATCAGCGAGGCACTTACTTGTTATTACGTAAATCTTGTTGTGGCCGACCAACCCGGAGCCTTGGCCGGCATCGCCAAGGCATTTGCCGACAGTGGAGTCAGCATTCAGGTCGTCCGACAAGACGGACACGGCGATGCCGCAGGTTTGATCGTTCGCACCCATCGGTCAAGTGATGGTGCCTTGCAGAACACCGTGGATCGGCTGCGCAAACTCTCTATGGTCACGGCCGTGGTCGGAGTCATGCGTGTCGAGGGCGAGGCGGGAGTTTAATCGTGGCACATCAATGGCGAGGACTCATCGAGGAATATCGCGACCGTTTGCCGGTCACAGCGAATACTCCGGTCATCACTCTGCGCGAAGGTGGTACGCCGCTTGTTCAAGCGGGCGCACTAAGTGAATTGCTCGGTTGCGATGTGTGGTTGAAATACGAGGGCGCGAATCCGACCGGGTCCTTCAAGGATCGCGGCATGACGATGGCGATCTCAAAGGCTTCTGAAGAAGGTGCCAAGGCGGTCATCTGTGCATCAACCGGCAACACGAGTGCGAGTGCCACGGCATACGCCGTGAAGGCCGGAATGACCTGTGCCGTCTTGGTACCTGAAGGCAAGATCGCGATGGGCAAGTTGGCCCAGGCCATCGTGCACGGAGCAATCTTGCTGCAAGTCGAAGGCAATTTTGATGAATGTCTGACCTTGGCTCGCGCGCTCTCCGACGACTACCCCGTTGCCCTGGTCAACAGCGTCAATCCCGCTCGTATCGAAGGCCAAAAAACCGCCGCATTCGAGGTGGTCGATCTGCTCGGTAAGGCGCCTGACATTCACTGCCTTCCAGTCGGCAATGCCGGCAACATCACGGCGTACTGGAAGGGCTACTGCGAGTACGCACGCGACGGCGTGGCTCAAGCCATGCCGCGCATGTGGGGATTTCAAGCTGCAGGCGCGGCTCCGCTCGTACTCGGGGTTCCCGTTAAAGATCCAGAGACCATCGCTACAGCAATCCGCATCGGCAATCCGGCATCATGGAAGCAGGCGATCGCAGCGCGAGATGAGTCCGGGGGCGTCATCGACTCGGTCACTGACGAAGAGATCCTGCACGCCTACCATTTCCTGGCCAGCAAAGAGGGTTTGTTCTGCGAGCCCGCAAGCGCAGCAAGCGTTGCGGGCTTGATCAAGCGGCATGCCGCAGGCTTGCTCGATTCAGGGCAATTGGTGGTCTGCACCCTCACTGGCAACGGCTTGAAGGATCCCCACTGGGCAATGCAAGGAGCCAAGGACCCGGTTGTCGTGCCAGCAAATGCGAAGGCTGCCGCGCAGGCCCTGGGCTTGGTTGACTGATGAGCTCGTGGTTGAGTGAAGCCGTGCGGGTTCGGGTTCCGGCGACCTCGGCCAACCTCGGCCCAGGATTCGACAGCCTTGGTCTTGCCCTAGGTCTGTATGACACGCTCGCCGCGATGGTCTCTGAGGATCAAGGAGTCCTCATCGAGGTGGAAGGGGAGGGGCTGGGCGAGGTCGCATTGGATTCCTCCCATCTTGTTGCTCGCGCAATGGCGCTCGGGTTCGCGGCGATGGACTCCCGACCTGCCGGGTTCGTATTGCGCTGCACAAACCTCATCCCGCACGGGCGCGGGCTGGGTTCTTCGGCGGCGGCCATCATCGGCGGACTCGTGCTCGCACGTGGACTGCATGCTGAAGGTGACTCGCTGTTGTCAGATCAGGACCTCCTTCAACTCGCTCTCGAACTCGAACCACACCCGGACAATCTTGCGGCGGCTCTGTACGGCGGCTTCACCACCGCCTGGATGGAAGACGAATTTGCCCATGTCGTTCGGCAGGAGGCGCACCCAAGCATCCGCACGGTGGTGGCGATCCCGGACTTCCGTGTGCCAACGGCAGAAGCCAGAAGTGCTTTGCATGCAACGGTTTCTCGCAAGGATGCCTCGTTCAATATTTCTCGTTCAGCTCTGCTCGTTCATGCCATCACCAGGGATCCGAGACTGCTGCTGGAGGCCACAGCAGACCGCCTTCACCAGGAAGCGCGTCGATCGATGTATCCGTCTTCTATGGAATTGATCGACGGCCTTCGCGAGCGCGGTATCGCCGCTGTCATTTCTGGCGCTGGACCCACGGTTCTGGTGCTCGGCATGACAGATCAACTCGATGAGGTAAGTGCTCTTTCGGGCACCAACTGGCGGGTCGAGGCACTGCGCGTGGCAACGCACGGGGCCCATGTCGACCCGGCGCACAGCATTTGAGTCATCTCAGTGCTACACTTTGCTTCAACTCCAGCGTCGCGGAAGTCAGCTGACGTTTTCCCCGCACAGCGCACCGCTTCTTACCTGTGAATCCGGACAACTAACTGTACGGGTCCTAACTGGAGTTTCTTACGAGTCAAAGGAATTTCAATTCGTGACTGAAACAACGGCAACCACGCGCAAGCCGCGTGGGGACAGCCTCTCTTCAATGCTGTTGCCAGAACTGAAGGCAATGGCCAACCAAATGGGCATCTCCGGGGCCAGTGGCATGCGCAAGGGCGATCTCGTCGCCGCGATCGCTGATCGCCAAGGTGCCAATCGCTCCAGCCGCTCGGCTGAGCAGCCCAGTCAGGCAGCCCCTGCCACACAGACCAACCAGACCAATGACGAGGCGCCGCGCGAATTGCGCGAGCCGCGCCAGGAACGCGAACCGCGTGAACAGCACGAGCCTCGTGAAGCCCGCGAACCGCGTGAACAGCGTGATCGCGCCCCACGCCAAGACCGCTCTCGCGATGATCGGGCTCCCCGTGAAGATCGTCCACGTGAGGATCGCCCCCCGCGCGAAGATCGCCCGCGCGAAGATAACGACCGCGGCGGTGACGCCGATGGCTCGCGTAATCGTCGGCGCGGCCGCGAACGCTTCCGCGACCGTCCACGAAACAACAACAATGGCGGCGGCAATAGCAGCAGCAACAACAGCAGTAGCAGCAACGCCGACCGCCGCAATGGCTACAGCGAGGCTGACATTGAGGTTGGCGAAGACGATGTCCTCGTACCCGTAGCCGGCATCCTCGATGTCCTGGAGAACTACGCATTCCTTCGCACTGGTGGATACCTGCCAGGTCCGAACGACCTTTACGTCTCCTTGTCTATGGTGCGCAAGCACGGTCTGCGCAAGGGCGATGCACTCACTGGTGCCACCAAGCAACCGCGCGATGGAGATCGTCGCGAGAAGTTCAATCCGCTCGTTCGCATTGACACCGTCAACGGCGGAGATCTGGATTCACTTCGCAATCGGCCAGAGTTCTCCAAGCTCACTCCGCTGTACCCGCAGGAGCGGCTGCGCCTTGAAACTGATGCCACCAACCTAACCGCCCGCGTGATCGATCTCGTTGCCCCAATCGGCAAGGGTCAGCGCGGATTGATCGTTTCACCGCCCAAGGCTGGCAAGACGATGGTCTTGCAGTCGATAGCGAACTCCATCACTGAGAACAACCCAGAGGTTCACCTCATGGTCGTTCTGGTCGATGAGCGGCCAGAAGAAGTCACTGACATGCAGCGCTCGATCAAGGGCGAAGTCATTGCCTCCACCTTTGATCGGCCTGCCGAAGATCACACGATCATTGCCGAACTCGCAATCGAGCGCGCCAAGCGTCTGGTTGAACTCGGCCACGACGTGGTCGTCCTGCTGGACTCCATGACCCGTCTTGGTCGTGCCTACAACCTCTCGGCTCCGGCCTCGGGCCGAATCCTCTCTGGTGGTGTGGATTCGACCGCGCTGTACCCACCAAAGAAGTTCTTCGGTGCGGCACGCAATGTAGAAAATGGCGGATCGTTGACCATCTTGGCAACGGCTCTGGTGGAGACCGGATCTCGCATGGATGAAGTGATCTTCGAGGAGTTCAAGGGCACCGGCAACATGGAGCTCAAGCTCGATCGTCGACTGGCCGACAAGCGTGTCTTCCCGGCAGTTGATGTCGATGCCTCCGGTACGCGCAAGGAAGAACTGCTCATGGCTCCTGACGAGCTCAAGGTCGTCTGGAAGTTGCGTCGAGTCCTGCACGCTCTGGATCAACAGCAGTCCATTGAACTGCTGCTGTCCAAGCTGCGCGAGAACAAGACCAACTACGAGTTCATGATGCAGATTCAAAAGACGACGCCTGGCTCCGGTGGCTTGGCTGGCGAAGACGACTGAGCGATCGGTTCCGCAATTTCCTGATCAGCGGGGCCAATGGCATAATTTCATCGACCCGGTTCACGGCCCCGCCATCGTGGGTGCCGACCCGGGACATCCACAAGGAGAGTTCCATGAAGCCTGACATTCATCCCGAGTACGTCGTCACCACCGTGACTTGCACGTGTGGCGAGACTTTCGTCACTCGCAGCACGGCCAAGAGCGGCCAGATCCATGCGGATGTCTGCTCGCAATGCCATCCCTTCTATACCGGAAAGCAGAAGATTCTCGACACCGGCGGCCGAGTGGCTCGCTTCGAGAAGCGTTTCGGCAAGAAGGACGACAGCAACTAGTTTTCGACCCCGGGCGCCGGCCTGGGGTCGACCGCGTGTCTCCCCCGTCGCGCGGTCGACCCCAGACCGGCGCCCGGATTCATGTTCAGCAATCCTGGAGGACGCCGTCGTGTTTGAAGCCTGTGCCGAGCTCGTGAAGGAGTACGGCGAGCTCGAACTACAGCTCTCTGATCCGGCTGTCCACGGCGATCAAACTCTGGCGCGAAATCTCGGCCGAAGATTCGCCGAGCTCGGGCCAGTCGTGGCTGCCTATCGCGAATGGTTCGCACTTCACGATGATGTGGCTGCGGCCGCCGAACTTGCTGCAGATGACGAGGCCTTCGCACTCGAATTGCCGCAGTTGGTGGCAAGCGAGCAAGCCGCAGCCGAGCACCTCACTACATTGCTTCTTCCGCGCGACCCGATGGATGACAAGGACGTCATCGTCGAAATCAAGTCGGGGGAGGGCGGCGAGGAGTCTGCACTCTTCGCGGGAGATCTGGCCCGCATGTATCTGCGCTATGCAGAGCGACGCGGTTGGGCTACCGAAGTGATCGAAGCAGTCGAGTCAGATCTTGGTGGCTACAAGGATGTGGCAATCGCTGTCAAGAGCCGCGGAATCCCGCAGCCTGGCGAAGCGCCATTTGCACGCCTGAAGTTCGAAGGTGGCGTCCACCGTGTCCAGCGGGTCCCGGCAACAGAGTCTCAGGGTCGGATACATACTTCGGCTGCAGGCGTTCTCGTACTACCAGAGGCAGAGGAGGTCGAGGTCGAGATCGACGCGAACGACCTGCGCATCGACGTCTACCGATCCTCAGGTCCCGGCGGTCAGAGCGTGAACACCACGGATAGCGCTGTACGAATCACGCACCTTCCAACCGGGGTTGTTGTCTCTTGTCAGAACGAGAAGAGTCAGCTGCAGAACAAGGAGTCGGCTATGCGCATTCTGCGAGCACGTCTGCTGGCTGCTGCTGAGGAAGCTGCAGCAAAGGATGCATCGGATGTACGTCGGTCGCAGGTGCGCACTGTTGACCGAAGCGAGCGGATCCGCACTTACAATTACCCTGAAAATCGGTTGAACGATCACCGAGTCGGATTCAAGTCGCACAACCTTGATCAGATTCTTGACGGTGACATTGACGCAGTAATCCAAGCTTGCATCGACGCCGACAACGCCGCGAAGTTGGCTGTAGGCGGCGGCAAGTGAGCTTCGACTCGGTACATACAATCGGGGGTCGTGAATCAATTCGTGACGTGCTCTTTGATGCCGAGCGCCGACTCACCAATGCTGGTGTGCCATCGCCATCAGTTGATGCTGGTCAGATCGTGGCTTTCGCTCTCGGGATTCCGCGCAATCGATTGATCCTGCAAGATGGCGTTGATTCTGACCAACGGGTGCAGATCGAGCAACTGATGACCCAACGGCTCTCCAGAGTTCCACTCCAACACCTGCTCGGTTCAACCGGATTTCGTCGTATTGATGTTGCTGTTGGCCCGGGCGTGTTCATCCCTCGCCCAGAAACAGAATTGGTGACTGAGGCAGCCATTCGCGAGTTGCAGGGCCAGCCCATTGGATCACGCATTGCGGTGGATCTCTGCAGCGGCAGCGGTGCGATTGCGATCTCACTGGGCATGGAAGTCGACAACTCGCGCGTACACGCAGTTGAGGTCTCAGACGAGGCGATCATTTGGACGCGACGCAATGTCAAGGCCTACGAAGATGCCCTGGCGGCAAATGGTTCTCGTGTTGAGATCATCCATGAAGACGCAGCAACCGTCGCTGATCGCGAGCAACCATTGGCTCGGCTGATCGGGCAGGTGGCTGTCGTGGTGAGCAATCCTCCGTACATTCCGGACGCGATGATCCCGCGTGAGATCGAAGTGCGCGATCACGAGCCCAAGATCGCACTGTATGGCGGAGAAGATGGTCTCGATGTTGTTCGTGCAGTTCTCAAGACGGCAGCCATCTTGCTCAAGCCCGGAGGCTTGCTCGTCGTTGAGCATGCAGACGTGCAGGGTTCGGATGCGGCAATGCGCGGAGTCCCTGGTGTCGCCAAGGCGATGACGGCTGACTACGAAGTTTCGGCCATCTCCGGTCTGGCATTGGGAACTCCAGTGTGGACTGAAGTCTCAGATCGCATTGACCTCAACGGCCTTCCACGGTTTACGATTGCCCGCCGGTCGATCTAGCCATGCTCACCATTTCCAGCGGTTCGGATCGCGAACGAGCAGTTGCCGCAGCAGTAAGCGCAGTCAAACGTGGAGATCTCGTGGTGCTGCCCACTGAATCGACATACGCGCTTGTGACCGATCCTTTCTCCTCGCGTGGTGTTGCCGCATTGCGAGCTGCAAAGGGTCAAAGCCATGACTCGCCGCTTTCGTTGATGGTGCCGTCAGCTGCGACGGTCGCTGGGATTGCCACCGGAGTGACGGCGCCAGTGCAGGCGCTCATGCAAGCCTTCTGGCCCGGACCTCTCACACTCTTATTGCGACCACAGCCAACTCTGGTTTGGGATCTCACTCCGGATCTTCCAATCGCTGTGCGGATGCCGCTTCACCCGGTGATCTTGGCCGTGCTTGAAAAATGTGGCCCCCTCGTCGTCACGACGGCAAACGGTCCCGGGCACGCCGCCCCGCTCACTTTGGCGGACGCGATCGATCAGCTAGGCGAATGTGCGTCTGTGGCCATCGACTCGGGAGTGCTCGAACCGGCCGAACTTCCCAGCACGGTGCTCGATATGTCTGGCTTGGATCCCACGGTGGTGCGTCAGGGTTCGCTGTCAATCGCCCAGCTCCAGCAAGTAGCACCGGGCATTCCGGCTCAAGCCCGATAGGGGCCAATTACCTCATGTTCCTGGGCTGCCCACTCCTGGCGATTGCGTAGAGTGGTGGTTTCACCTTCTCGAGGAGATTCATGACCACCACACCCTTCTGGGGCCCAGATTTCAATGCACTCGCGGCAGAGGATCCCGATATCGCGAACGTGCTGCTGGCCGAGTTGGAGCGACTCCGCGGAGGTCTGCAACTCATCGCGAGTGAGAACTTCACCTCGCCTGCCGTGCTCGCAGCCCTTGGCTCAACTCTGAGCAATAAATATGCGGAGGGCTATCCCGGCAAGCGCTACTACGGTGGTTGCGCTGAAGTCGACGTCGCCGAGAACATCGGTATCGCTCGAGCGAAGGAACTGTTCGATGCCGATCACGCAAACTTGCAAGCTCACAGTGGGGCCAGCGCGAACATTGCTGCCTACGGTGCATTCACCAAGCCCGGCGACACGATTCTGGCAATGAGCCTTCCGCACGGCGGCCACCTGACCCATGGTTCCAAGGTCAATTTCTCCGGCAAGTGGTTCAACGTCATTTCCTACGGAGTCCGACAGGACACGGAAATCATCGACTATGACGAAGTGCGAGCGCTCGCGATTCAACACAAGCCGCGCATGATCATCTGCGGGGCTACTGCCTACCCGCGACTCATCGACTTCCCCGCGTTCCGTTCCATCGCCGACGAAGTTGGCGCAATTCTGATGGTCGACGCGGCGCACTTCATTGGCTTGGTTGCCGGCAAGGCAATCCCCAGCCCGGTTCCATTTGCAGACGTCGTCACTTTCACCACGCACAAGGTCCTGCGCGGTCCCCGCGGCGGCATGATCCTGTGCAAGGCCGAGCACGCGACAGCAATCGACAAGGCCGTCTTCCCGATGATGCAAGGTGGCCCGTTGATGCATTGCGTCGCCGCCAAGGCAGTCGCATTGAAGGAAGCTGCAACTCCGGAATACGCGATCTATGCCAAGCAGGTCATCGCCAATGCTCAAGCGTTGGCTGCTGGATTGATCGAAGAGGGTATGCGTCCAGTCAGTGGTGGCACCGACACCCATTTGGCTCTCATCGATCTGCAGGGCTTGGGAGTCACCGGTGCTGAAGCCGAGAATCGATGCGATGCCGCGCGCATCACTTTGAACAAGAACGCAATCCCTTATGACCCGCAGCCGCCGGCAATTGCGTCGGGCATTCGCGTCGGAACGCCTGCAGTTACCACCCAAGGCATGTGTGTTCCTGAAATGCGGGTCATTGCTTCTGTCATCGGACAAGCCGTGCGTGATGTCGAGGGCAAGAAGACAGCCGAAATTGGCGAACAGGTACACGAACTCGTGACCAAGTTCCCGGCGTACCCGCGGCCATAACTTGCGCGAATACCTCCTTTGTCTACTCGCCGCCGCGGCGGTGACCTACTTGACCACCCCAGTTGTCGAGCGGATCGCAATGCGATTCAAGGTGGTAGCTGAGGTTCGCGATCGCGATGTCCATGCTGAGTCGACTCCACGACTGGGCGGCTTGGCGATGTTTCTGGGCCTGATGACGGGTCTGCTACTGGCGAGCAAACTCCCCAAGATGGGCTCGGTGTTCGGGGAAGCGGATACGCCATTTGCTTTGCTCTCGGCGGCAACGGTGATCGTGTTGCTGGGCATCGTGGACGACAAGTGGGGCCTTGATGCTCCGATCAAACTCGCCGGCCAGGTGCTCGCCGCTGGCATCATGGCTCTACAGGGCATCTCGGTTATCTGGTTGCCCTTCGGCGGTACCTTCGTCGTTGATCCGGTCACCAGCGTGCTGCTCACCGTGCTGATCGTGCTGGTCAGCGTCAATGCCATCAACTTCGTCGATGGCCTCGACGGTCTCGCGGCTGGCATCGTTGCTGTTGCCGCTGGGGCCTTCTTCGCCTATTCCTATCTGCTTTCCGTTGAACTCGGCATCGCCCGAGCCACGTTGGCGACTCTTGTTTCGGTGCTGCTCCTTGGCATGTGCTTGGGATTTCTTCCGCACAACACTTTCCGTGCGCGCATTTTCATGGGGGATACCGGCTCGATGCTGCTCGGGCTGATGCTCGCAGCGGCGACGATCACTTTGACCGGGCAGATAGATCCAAGCGTCGTGGCAGGCCCGGCATTGCTGCCGACTCTGCTGCCGTTGCTGATTCCGCTGGCGGTCATGGCGATCCCGCTCGTGGATCTCGTTCTCGCCGTTATTCGAAGAACTCGAGCTGGCCGTAATCCCTTTGCACCAGACAAGCAGCACCTCCATCACCGGCTATTGGAGATGGGTCACTCGCAGCAGCGAGCGGTCCTGCTGATGTACGCATGGACTGGCTTGATTGCCGGTACCGCAGTGGCTGTTGCATTTATCCCAGTTGGCTGGGCGCTGGCGGGAGGCGTGCTCGGCCTGGGACTGCTCATTTGGGCGGTTATGCGCCCCGGCGTGAGCAAAGCCTCCTCCGCCAAGCAACTGCGGACTGGAACTTTGCGCTAGCAACCGCTTCGTGCCTTGGCGAGTGCCGTGCCCGTTCCGCGCACGGACGGATTGGCAACTCTGATCATTGCCTTCGCCAACACCACTTTGTTCGTCACCAAGGGTTTCATCCTTGTTGTGGTGGTCTGCGCAATCACCTGGACCAAAGCCGAAGTTGCCAAATATCGGCCGCCCCCAGACGGTTTCCACCGACACATGGATGGTACGGTTCGACCGCTAGAAACCGGTCTGTCTCGATAGCCGAATCAAGAGATATGGCTGATACTGCAGGGACAATCACCACTCGCATCGTCCGGCTTGCTTCGGTATATCGGTCGGGAACGGAAGTCGTCAACGTGATGTTCTTGGTGAAATTCCTTGTGGTAGCGTTCCGCGTCCAGCCGGTGCGGAATTCATTTCCGGGCCGGCATGATCATGGGAGGTTCAATGGCGACGTCGGTGCCTGATGCGCCCTTCGTCCTCCCGTCCGTGGTCTTCCGCCCCCTGCGGCTAGCCGTGGCCTGCGCCGTCCTCGCCGTAATGGCGATCGCGCTTGCGTTCATGGCCGGTGCGATGAGTTTCGGGTTCTTCTTCAGTTTTGGCCTGGGTCTGGGATTGGCCAACGCACTGCTGGTTGGGTGGTCGGTGGCATCGATCACCTCCGAGGATCACCCGCTCAAGGGCACTATGGCTCTGAACTCGGCCATCCGACTCCTGGTCATTACCTCCATTGCGCTCGTCGTCGCATTCGTCTTTCGCCCATACGGCTTCGGCGTCCTGTTCGGACTGGCTGTGTTTCAGGTTGTCCTGGTCTTGAGCACAGTTCTCCCCGTCTACAAGAAGCTCCGCAAGGGCGATTGGGACGATTCCGTTCCACAGGGTGCAACTGAATCAACCGGCCGCGCCTCGAGCGCCGGTCCGGTGGACGCGGAGTAAGCGCAATGGTGAGAGAAATGCTCTCGGCGAGCGGGGTCGAAGTCGGCCATCACGACACGGCCACGTGGCTGGGAATGACTGTGAACACCGACACGATCCGCGCGACACTGGTGGCTGCGGTTATCACGCTCGTGCTCGCCTTCATATTGCGTGCTCGGGTCACGTCAACGGGCGTGCCCAGCGGAGTGCAGTTGTTCTGGGAGGCCGTCACAGTCCAGATGCGCTCGCAGATCCAGTCATCAATGGGCCTCTCGCTTGCCCCGTTCGTGCTCCCCTTCGCGGTGAGCCTGTTCGTCTTCATCCTGATTTCGAACTGGATCTCGGTGCTGCCGCTGCAGTTCACTGCGGCCGACGGCGGGACGGTGGAACTGCTTCAGCCACCAGCCTCCGACATCAATTTCGTACTGGCGCTCGCGCTGCTCGTTTTCGTCTGCTACCACGCGGCAGGCTTTAAGCGGAGCGGCGTCATCGGCTACCCGATCAAGGTGGCCAAGGGCCATGTGGCCTTGTTGGCCCCCATTAACATCGTGGAGGAGATCGCCAAGCCGATCTCATTGTCCCTACGTCTGTTCGGCAATATGTTTGCTGGTGTCATCATGGTGGGCCTGATCGCCCTGCTTCCCACATACATCATGTGGGCGCCCAACGCGGTCTGGAAGACTTTCGACCTTTTTGTTGGCCTGATCCAGGCCTTCATCTTCGCCCTCCTGACCATCCTCTACTTCAGCCAGGCCACAGAAAGCGCAGAGGAGCACTAATAGGGCAAGGCTCTGAGCCGGCTCCTAAAGCCAGACAAGAACTGACAGCAGACCGATAAGCAATCAAGGAGGA
Organism: Actinomycetota bacterium; assembly: GCA_030650795.1. Lineage (NCBI taxonomy): Bacteria > Bacillati > Actinomycetota > Actinomycetota bacterium. The sequence continues at coordinate 49,851 of JAUSDJ010000026.1, read as the reverse complement.
AATGTAATGGCAGATCCAACAATCGTCGCCGGAGCGCTGATCGGCGGCGGCCTTATCCTGGCAGGCGGCGCCATCGGCGCGGGAATCGGTGACGGTATCGCCGGTAACGCGCTGATCTCAGGCATCGCGCGTCAGCCTGAGGCACAGGGCCGCTTGTTCACCCCGTTCTTCATCACTGTCGGTCTGGTGGAGGCGGCGTACTTCATCAACCTGGCGTTCATGGCATTGTTCGTGTTCGCCACGCCGGGAGCGTCCTGATTCGATGGGCGTAGTAATTTCCGGCGTCACGGTTTTGGCGGCTGAGGCGCAAGGTGAAACCACCAACTTCCTCATCCCCAACGGCACCTTTTTCTTCATTCTGGCGATCTTCTTGGTCGTCTTTGCAGTGATCGCCAAGTTCGTTGTTGTACCGGTGCAGAAGGTGTTGAACGAACGTGACCGCCAACTCGCCCAGACCAGCCAGGACAACCGGCAGGCAACTGAGCAGGACGCGGCCACTGACCGGGATTACCGGCAGGAACTGACCGCCGCCCGGTCGGAGGCAGGTGGGCTCAGGGATCAGGCCAGAGCCGATGGTCGTCAGGTCATCGACGACATGCGTGCCGAGGCCAACGAGGAGGTCTCGGACAAGCTGCTCCAAGCCAGCGAGGTACTCACGTCGGAGGCAGACTCCCTCGCGTCCAGCCTGAATGCCTCAGTGGACAGCCTGTCGGTGACTCTTGCCAACCGGATCCTCCGGGTGGATGCGTCATCTTCAGATCGTGGCGGGCGGTAGCAGCAGATGTCGACATTCATCGGGCAGTTGATCGGTTTCGGCGTCATCGTCTTCATCATCATGAAGTACGCGGCTCCGCCCGTGAAGAAGTTGATGGCAGCGCAACAGGAGGCGGTACGCACGCAACTCGACGAGAGCGCCAAGGCGGCTCTGCGACTTGCTGATGCCGATCGCTACCACGCTGAGCGCCTGGAGAATGGCCGCATCGAGGCCAGTCAGATCGTCGACGAGGCCTCATCGGACTCATTGCGCATCGCTGAACTTTTGCGGCAGCAGGGCTCCGTCGAATCCGAGCGGCTCAAGGTGTACGGAGACCAACAGGTCATCCAGCTGCGGGCGCAGCGTATCCGCGAGCTCCGCGCACTACTCGGAAGCGACGCGTTGCGTCGGGCAGGCGAGATCGTCAGGGGCCGCGTAGCCGACCCGCAGGAACGGTCGGCAACTGTCGACAGGTTCCTCGATGAGTTGGAGGCGATGGCGCCGGTGCCCGTCGCTCCGGAGTTGAGCCCGACCGACCTTCGCCCCGCCAGCCGAGACGCGCAAGCGGCCGTGGTCGCACGCTTCGATGTGCTGTCGACCTCGATGTCAGTTGACGATCTCTCGCAGCTTGCCGCTGAGCTTGCCGCTGTCGCCTCACTCCTGCTGCGTGAACCGATCCTGGCGCGCCATCTGGCTGAGATCAGTGGCGCGGCCGATGCCAAGCGTGCGATGTTGGACCAACTGCTGGCAGGCAGAGTCGGCACCGGCGCCCTTGACATCCTCGTCACCGCGACCTCAGAGCGCTGGTCCACAACTGAGGACTTCGTGCAATGCCTGGAACATGTAGCCAGGTTGTGCCTTCTGGAGCGAGCCAAGCGTGAGAGTCAGGCCGACGAGGTTGCCGAGCAACTCTTCCGATTCGGCCGTGTTCTGGAGGCCGAATCCAAGCTCACGGCCCTGCTCAGCGACTACCGCGAGCCGGCCTCAGCCCGGGTTGCCCTGCTGCGTTCCATCGTTGATGGCGGCAATGGAGCCAACACAACGGTCTTGGCGCTTCTCGCTCAGACTGTGGAGCTGCTGCACGGTGAACGAGCCGACAATGCCGTCCATGACTTGACTAGCCTTGCGGTCGCCCGACAGGGCGAGATAGTCGCCCAGGTGAGCGCGGCTGCCGAACTGAGTCAGACACAGCGACAGCGGCTCACCGATGTGCTGACACGGATCTATGGCCACCCCGTTTCGGTGCACCTGATCATCGACCCTGCGCCGCTGGGCGGATTGTCAGTTGCTATCGGGGACGAAGTCATCGATGGAACCCTGTCATCTCGACTTGCCGCGGCCGCGACGAGACTGCCCGACTAGTACCCACCCGTACAGACCTGACTAGCTACCCACCCGGACAAAGAGGAAGACGAAGAAACCATGGCAGAGTTGACAATCTCAGCGCAGGACATCCAAGGCGCCATCGAGAACTACGTCTCGAGCCTCGAGATTGGCACGGGTCGCGAAGAGGTCGGCACTGTCATCGACGCCGGCGACGGTATCGCCCACGTCGAGGGTCTGCCATCGGCGATGGCACAGGAACTCCTGGAGTTCTCCGGCGGTGTCATGGGAATGGCGCTCAACCTCGACGAGCACAGCATTGGCGCTGTGATCTTGGGCGACTTCGACTCCGTCGAAGAGGGTGGTTCGGTCAAGCGGACCGGAGAAGTGCTGGCGGTTCCCGTAGGCGATGCGTTCTTGGGTCGGGTGGTCAATCCTCTCGGCGAGCCGATCGACGGTCTCGGAGAGATCATTGCCGAAAGCCGCCGCCCCCTGGAGTTGCAGGCACCATCGGTGATCCGGCGGCAGGGCGTGCACGAGCCGCTGCAGACGGGCATCAAGGCCATCGACGCGATGACCCCCATCGGGCGAGGTCAACGGCAGCTCATCATTGGTGACCGCAAGACGGGCAAGACCGCAGTATGCGTCGACACGATTCTCAATCAGCGCCAGAACTGGGAGACCGGTGACCCGTCGAAGCAGGTTCGATGCGTGTACGTCGCGATCGGACAGAAGGGCACCACGATCGCCAGCGTGCGCCGTGCTCTACAAGACGGTGGCGCCATGGAATACACCACCATCGTTGCCTCCCCGGCGTCAGATCCGGCTGGCTTCAAGTACCTCGCCCCATACACGGGCTCAGCCATCGGCCAGCATTGGATGTATGAGGGCAAGCACGTACTCATCGTTTTTGACGACCTGACCAAGCACGCTGAGGCCTATCGCGCGATCTCCCTGCTGCTTCGCCGCCCACCGGGCCGCGAGGCCTACCCCGGCGACGTGTTCTACCTGCACTCCCGGCTGCTGGAACGCTGCGCGAAGCTCTCCGATGAACTCGGTGCAGGCTCGATGACCGGGCTTCCGATCATCGAGACCAAGGCGAACGACATCTCGGCCTACATCCCCACCAACGTCATCTCGATCACTGACGGGCAGTGCTTCCTGGAGACTGACCTGTTCAACCAGGGTGTCCGTCCTGCCATCAATGTTGGCGTGTCGGTCTCCCGGGTCGGCGGAGCAGCCCAGATCAAGGCGATGAAGGAAGTGGCCGGCTCGCTTCGGCTCGACCTGTCCCAGTATCGCGAACTGGAAGCCTTCGCCGCCTTCGCCTCCGACCTCGACGAGGTCTCAAAGGCGCAGCTCGAGCGCGGCGCCCGCCTCGTGGAACTGCTTAAGCAACCTCAGTACAGCCCGATGTCCGTACAGGATCAGGTCGTCGCCACCTGGCTGGGCACCAGGGGCCACCTTGACTCTGTCCCCGTGGCTGATGTGGCACGGTTCGAGTCGGAGTTCATCGAGCATGTGACGGCCTCCCGAGCGGGGATCCTCTCCGACATCAGGGACAGTCAACTGCTCACCGAGGAGACAGAGAGCCAGCTCGTCGACGCTGTTGGCGAGTTCAAGAGGGGCTTCGCGACTTCCGACGGCAGTCTGGTCATTCCCGACACGCATGTCGACGCGATGGATGAGGGCGACGAGAAGAAGGAGTCCGTTCAAGTGCACAAGCCCGCCCCGAAGAAGCCGTAATGGCAGCCACGCTCCGTGAGCTCCGCGGACGCATTCGCTCGGCAACCTCGATCAAGAAGATCACCAAAGCGCAGGAGCTCATTGCGACATCGCGGATTGCCAAGGCCCAGGCACGGGTCGACGCGGCACGTCCCTACGCGGCCGAGATCACCAACATGCTGTCCAACCTCGCTGCCGGCGCGGCGCTCGACCACCCGCTGCTGGTGCCGCGAGAGAACGCCAAGCGCGCTGGGGTGCTGGTGGTGACTTCCGATCGTGGGCTGTGCGGCGCCTACAACGCCAACGTGCTGCGTCGCGCCGAGGAACTGATCTCTCTGCTGCGCCTTGAGGGCAAGACTCCGGTCGTGTCTGTGGTTGGGCGCAAGGCGCTGGGCTACTTCAGCTTCCGCAACTGGGTCATCAGCAACTCATGGGTCGGTATCTCCGAGAAGCCGACCTACGAGGACGCCCAGGAGATTGCCAAGGTTCTGGTCGAGGCCTTCCTCGCCGGGGCCGACGACGAAGGCGAATACCCGGGACCGGACGGCGTCCTTGGCGTCGATGAACTGCACATCGTGTTCACCGAGTTCGGATCGATGCTGTCCCAGACCGCCCAGGCTCTGCGAATCGCGCCAATGGTGGTGACCTACGACGAGGAGGATTCCGGGCCTCGCACCCTGTTCAGTTTCGAGCCGGATGCCAACACCTTGTTCGACTCATTGCTGCCGCGGTACGTCGCGACCCGAATCTTGTCGGCGCTGCTTGAGTCGGCTGCCTCGGAGTCGGCATCTCGGCGTCGCGCGATGAAGGCGGCCACCGACAACGCGGACGACCTCATCACGGATCTCACCTTGATGGCCAACCGCGAGCGTCAGGCTCAGATCACCCAGGAAATCAGCGAAATCGTCGGCGGGGCGAATGCCCTCGCCGATGCCAAGTAGATCAACGAGAAAGCGAAGAGGACCATGACCGCCATCCAAGAGACCGACAGTTCCCCCAGCACCAGCGACACGGCTGGGCGGGTGGTCCGCGTCACCGGCCCAGTGGTTGACGTGGAGTTCCCCCGCGGCTCGATCCCGGGGATGTTCAACGCCTTGCACGTCGACATCACCTACGGCCCCATGGCCAAGATGCTCACACTCGAGGTCGCTCAGCACCTCGGTGACAGTCTCGTGCGAACCATCTCGATGCAGCCCACCGATGGTCTGGTACGTGGGGCAGAAGTGACCGACACCGGCGGTCCGATCACCGTGCCGGTGGGCGATGCTGTCAAGGGTCACGTGTGGAACGTGTTGGGACAGTGCCTGGACGATCCCAATTACGGCGGCGACCTGGAAAGGTGGCCAATCCACCGCAACCCACCGTCATTCGACGAGCTCGAGCCGCGAACGGAGATGCTCGAGACCGGCTTGAAGGTCGTGGACCTGCTCACCCCATACGTGAGTGGTGGCAAGATCGCTCTGTTCGGTGGTGCCGGCGTGGGCAAAACGGTGCTCATTCAGGAGATGATCAACCGTATTGCGCGCAACTTCGGCGGGACCTCGGTGTTTGCCGGGGTGGGGGAGCGCACTCGCGAGGGCAATGACCTCTGGGTTGAGCTAGCCGACGCCAACGTGCTCAAGGACACCGCGCTGGTCTTCGGCCAGATGGACGAGCCGCCGGGTACCCGCATGCGTGTGGCGCTGTCGGCGCTGACCATGGCTGAGTACTTCCGTGATGTCCAGAAGCAGGACGTGCTGCTGTTCATCGACAACATCTTCAGGTACACCCAGGCGGGTTCGGAGGTCTCCACGCTGCTGGGGCGCATGCCGTCTGCAGTGGGGTACCAGCCGACTTTGGCAGACGAGATGGGCGCGCTGCAGGAGCGCATCACATCCGTTGGTGGTCGCTCGATCACCTCGATGCAAGCCGTCTACGTCCCCGCCGACGACTACACCGACCCGGCGCCGGCAACAACCTTCGCCCACCTGGACGCAACAACGGAACTGTCCCGCAATGTGTTCTCCAAGGGAATCTTCCCCGCCGTGGATCCGCTGGCATCGAGCTCGACGATCCTGGACCCGGCCATCGTCGGCGAAGAGCATTATCGCGTCGCACAGGAGGTCATTCGAATCCTTCAGCGCTACAAGGACCTTCAGGACATCATCGCCATCCTGGGCGTCGATGAACTGTCCGAGGAGGACAAGCAGTTGGTCAACAGGGCGCGGCGCATCGAGCGCTTCTTGAGCCAGAACATGATGGCTGCCGAGCAGTTCACAGGCCAGCCTGGCTCGACGGTGCCAGTCAAGGAGACCATCGAGGCTTTCGACAAGCTGTGCAAGGGCGAGTTCGACCATGTTCCAGAGCAGGCCTTCTTCCTGATCGGTGGCCTGGACGACCTGGCGAAGAAGGCTGCAAGCTACGGCGTCACTCTGTGACGCGAGCCTCGAGGCGAAGGGTGGCGTGATATGGCCGAATTGGACGTCTCCATCGTTGCCGTGGAGCGCAAAATCTGGTCGGGAAAGGCGACTTTCTTGTTCACCCGTACGACATCGGGCGAAATCGGAATCTTGCCCCACCACATCCCGCTGGTGGCTCGACTCGTCGATGATGCGATGGTTCGGGTCGAGCGCGAGGGCGAGGACGACCTGCGCATTGCGGTTGACGGGGGCTACCTGTCAGTGACCGAGGCGGGCGTCACCATCCTGGCGGAGTCCGCAGAGTTCGCGTCTGAGATCGATGAGGACGAGGCCAAGACCGACGCGGCCTCGGACGATCCGAGTACCGCGGCTCACGGTCGAGCACGGCTACGAGCGCTTGGCCAGCTTGACTAGGCACCGGGAGCGCGTTGCCGTTGCTGCAGCAGCGAGCGCCACACGCTAATAAGAATTCAAATGATGAGAGGGGCCGGAATCCTCCGGCCCCTCTCATCATTTCCCGTTCAGGCGTCCTTGATGTTGCGGCCAGGCTCCCAGAGCACGTCACCGCCAGCGGAGAGATTCGCAAGGCGGGAAAGGATGAACAGCAGGTCACTGAGTCGATTCAAATAGGTAGCAGTGAGCGGATTCATGCCGCCGTGATAGGTATCAAGTGCCGCCCAGGTGCTCCGCTCTGCACGCCGAACTACTGTGCGCGCAAGGTGCAAGCCGGCGGCAGCCGGGGTGCCCCCGGGAAGGACGAACGAGCGCAACGGTTGCAGCCGCCCGTTGTACTCATCGCACGCGTGCTCAAGGGCATCGATGTACGGCTGCGTGACACGCAAGGGCTCATGCGGCGGATCGTCTACCACTGGGGTGCACAGATCAGCACCGACGTCGAAGAGATCGTTCTGGATGCGCACGAGAAGTGCAGTCACGTCGTCGGGGAGTTCCTTCATAGCCACGACCACGCCGATTGCGCTGTTGCTCTCGTCGACGTCGGCGTAGGCCTTGAGCCGCGGATCGTTCTTGCCGGTCCGACTCATGTCGCCGAGTGAAGTAGTGCCGTCATCACCAGTGCGGGTATAGATGCGCGTCAGATTCACCATGGTTTGACCTTATGCCAAGCATTGGCTTGGGCTTAGGAGTGTTGGGTCTGCTGCGGCACCCATGCCTGACCAGAGTCCCAAGGCCAAGGCCAAGGCCAGTGGCAGTGCCACGAAGGCCCCCTTCACTCCGCCCCTGCTCAATGAGCCGATTGCGCCGCAGCACGGCCAACTGATGGGAGAGGTTGCTCGCACCGATCTCGATCTGCTGAAGAAGTTCGTGAACTGCGTAGTCGCCCTCGCTCAGTAATTCCAGCACTTGGATCTGCGCAGGATGACCCAGTGTGCGAAAGAACTCCGCATTGGCCTCGTACAAGGGTCTTGTCATTGTCGCTACCCCTTTTCTTGAGGACTTAAGCACTTGAACATATCTTCAATTGGATTCACAGCGTGAGATTGACGAGGAGGACGAACTCCTACGATGAAGCCGTGGAACTTCTCAAGGTGGTCGGCGGTGTTCGACTGCAGGGGGTGGTCCGCGTCACTGGCGCCAAGAATTCCGTGCTGAAGTTGATGGCAGCTGCACTACTCGCCGAGGGCAGCACCACCCTCTTGGACGTCCCCGACATTCTCGACGTCGAGATCATGGCCGAGCTGCTTCGCCGGCTTGGTTGCTCGGTAGTGCACGAGCGCGAGGAGCAGTCGGTCGTCATCGATGTTCCCGCGACTCTCGAGCATCGAGCCGACTACGACCTCGTGCGACGCATGCGCGCTTCCATCTGTGTGCTCGGTCCGCTGCTTGCGCGCTGTGGCGTTGCCGACGTTGCACTGCCAGGCGGTGACAACATTGGATCTCGCGGTTTGAACATGCACATCGAGGGCCTCATTCGACTCGGCGCTACTGCAGTCAGCGAACACGGCTACCTCATTGCCTCGTCAAACGGCCGGCTTCAAGGGGCGTCCATCTACCTGGACTTTCCCAGCGTCGGAGCAACCGAGACCATCCTGATGGCTGCCGTGACGGCCAAGGGCGAGACGGTCATCGACAACGTGGCTCGTGAACCAGAAATCATCGACATCTGCCAAATGCTCATTGCGATGGGCGCAAACATCGATGGCCTTGGTTCGTCAACGCTGACGGTGTTTGGGGTCGATGCTCTGCACCCCGTTACTCATCGCGCAGTTCCTGATCGCATTGTTGCTGGGACCTGGGCAGCAGCCGCGGCCATCACTCAAGGCGACATCACAGTGCGCAATGCGCAGGTCGGGCACCTGCAGATTGCTCTGGAGAAACTTCAGATCGCCGGCGCTGATATCAGTGAACTGGACGATGGATTTCGCGTTGTCATGCACGAGCGACCACGTGCTGTCGACATCGTCACTCTTCCGTATCCAGGGTTTCCGACCGATCTACAGCCGCAGTTCATTGCCTTGAATTCTGTTGCCGATGGTGCCGCACTGGTCACTGAAAATCTCTTCGAGGCACGGTTCAGATTTGTCCAGGAACTGGGACGGCTAGGAGCCGATATTCGCATTGACGGGCACCACGCACTCGTGCGCGGTCGACCCCAACTCTCGGGCGCACCTGTTGATGCAACAGATATTCGTGCGGGGGCAGGCTTGGTGCTCGCTGGCCTGGTAGCCGAGGGTGAGACCACGATCTCTGGGGTCTCACATATTGACCGTGGCTATGCCGGTTTCGTGCCCGACCTGATTCGGCTCGGCGCTCAGATCAGCCGGGTGTCGGTTAAGGGCGAGAGTTCTTCAGCACTTCTGTAGCCCGAGCAAGATCAGCGGGCCAGACCATCACTCTTGGGCCATCCAAGGTTTCGGCCAGATTGGCGCGCAAGCCGGCGCCCTCGAGCTTGCGTCGAAGGAGCTCGCCCTCAATGACGCTTCCGGGTCTGGCAACTGGCACCAGGAGGCCGTATTGATCACTTGCGCCCGATCGTGGGGGAGCAGCAACAACTGACTTCCCGCGGGCATAGGTCCATCGCAGAATGAGCATCAGTACGCCAACGCCCAGCAAGGCACACAGGGGTCCATAGAAATAGGAGAAGGTGCTCCATGCTGGCACTTGCCCATCGTGCACCCGATTTGGCACAAACCGCACATCGGTACGGTTGCGAGGTGCGAATTCTGGTGGCTACGTGCACCGTCGACTACGTCGGCCGGTTGACCGCCCATCTGCCTTCGGCGCAGCGACTGATCATGGTCAAGGCCGATGGCTCGGTGCTCGTGCATGCTGACGGCGGTTCGTACAAGCCTCTCAACTGGATGAGTCCGCCCTGCTCACTGCGCGAATCGATTTTGGAAACAGGAGAGCTTCTGTGGCTGGTTGAGAACAAGGCAGGGGAGCAGTTGCGTATCACTTTGCATGAGGTCGACCATGAGTCCTCGCATGAACTCGGTGTTGATCCGGGCCTGCAGAAGGACGGCGTCGAGGCGCATTTGCAGGTGCTGCTCGCCACGCACGTTGGCATTCTCGGCGAGGGCTGGAGCTTGGTGCGACGCGAGTTTCCGACTGCAATTGGCCCAGTGGATTTGATGTGTCGAGATGGTGGTGGCGCATCGGTAGCCGTCGAGATCAAGCGACGCGGGGAGATTGATGGTGTTGAGCAACTCACGAGATACCTGGAACTCCTGAATCGCGATCCGCTCCTTGCGCCGGTCACTGGAATCTTTGCGGCGCAAGAGATCAAGCCACAGGCACGCACTTTGGCCGAGGATCGCGGCATTCGTTGCGTCGTGCTGGATTACGACACTCTCAAAGGCACTGAGGATCCGAGCCTTCGACTGTTCTGAAGTGCATGAAAGACTGCGCATGTGGGCCGGAAGAATCGTCGTCAGGTAGATCCCGGATCCCAATCCCAGCCAGCCGCTTACGGTCTGCGCAATACTGAGGATTACGGCGGTGAGGACTGGATCGTCCAGACCATCACTGGTGCTGCAGCCACGAAGCCCTATCGATGCCCGGGTTGTGATCATGAGATTCACCCGGGAACCCCGCATGTGGTGGCTTTCCCAGCTGATGGACTGGGTGGAGTCGATACTCGCCGCCATTGGCACAAATCGTGCTGGTCATCTCGTCACACTCGTGGTCCGCGGCACCAACGCGGTTCGCGCTACTGAGGACAGATATGGCAGAAATCAACGCCAACTCAGTGCTTCCGGCACTTCGACGGCCAATCAACTTGCGTACATCTGATGGCTTGAATCTCATCGGAGAACTTGCGACTCCGCTCGAGCATGCGCCAGTGGCGACCATCGTCTGCGTCCACCCACTGCCCACAGCTGGCGGAATGATGGACAGTCACGTGCTGCGCAAGATGGCCTGGCGGCTGCCTGCCCTTGCCGATATTGCGGTGCTTCGTTTCAATACGCGCGGTACCACGAGCGCGGGCGGAACAAGCGAAGGTGTCTTTGATGACGGAGGGGCCGAAGGTCGCGATCTGGCTGCCGCACTCGCATACGTAGGGGAGGCGAATCTCCCGCAACCTTGGGTGTTGGGCTGGTCATTTGGAACCGACGTGATCCTCAAACATGCACTTGCAGCACGAACGGCTCAGGGGATTGCCGGCGCAATCCTGCTTTCGCCGCCGCTGAGATTTTCAACCGATGAGATGCTCGACATCTGGGCCGCCTCACAATTGCCCTTGATTGCGCTGGTGCCAGAGTTCGATGACTACCTCCAGCCACCAGAAGCTCATCAACGTTTTTCGCGCGTACCCCAGGCGAAGGTGATTGGTGTTGATGGGGCAAAGCATCTGTGGGTGGGGGAGAAGGCTGTGTCCGCTGTTCTAGATCTCATCGTTGCGTCCGTGGCTCCACAGTTTTCGCCTCTGCCACGTGAATGGGCTGGCCCGATGGACCGCTGGAATGACCTAGCCTGAGCTGTCTGTCTGCTCGGGTCTATGGGCTCGTTAATGGCTGGGCGGCGGGGGCTTCAGCTGCATTCTTGAGAAGTTGCGAGTAGGTGGCCGCACCCTTCGAAGTCAGATGTACGCCATCTGACACGAAGTACTCAGGATGTCCGTGCGAGGCGTTGTACCAATCGACAAGCACCACGTTCGGATAGTCCTTGGCGACGTCATCGATGACGTTGTTGTTTGGGTTGCGCCAAGTGCGCGGCATGTTGTCATTGACCAGCACCACACGCGCATGCGGCTTCAAGATGTTGAGCATCTCGCGAAGCATGGATTCAGGCAGCACTCCATTCGTGCCCGGGTGCACGATGACAGTGGATCCAAGCTTGTTCGCCTTTTCGTAGCGCTTGAGTGGACCGATGAACGCGCCGGGAAAACGAGAAACAGCGGCATCGATGGTGATGCCCGGCATCGCGCCTTGAAGCGACTTGCGCGCGCCGAGCATCACGGAGTCACCCATGGCGCTGACCGAAGGCTTGACATTCGATGTGGTGTCGATGGTGACCGCAGGGCGATCGCCGATGGCCGCGATTATGTCTGGAGCGGTCGTGGTGTTTCTTGCTGTGACCACAAGTGCTGTCAAGATCGTGACGAGCGCCAGGAGCGAGACGAGCAATGCACCTGGCACCTGCCAACGTAGCTTTGATCGGGTGGCAGTGGTTCCGCGCTCCCACTTGTTCTTCAGCTTTCCAATTGCTCCACGGCGTATGGGCATTTCGAGATAGCGATAGCTGAGCTCGGCTGCACCAAAGGTCAGTCCGAGACGAAGCACGAGCAGCGAAAGCCCGTCGAGAGGGATGTCCAATTCAGGTCGCGTGACGGCAAAGATCGGCCAGTGCCATAGATAGAGGCCGTACGAACGTTGCCCGATGTAGCGAAGTGGCTGGAGCCCCAGCAGCCAGCAGAACCCACTAGCCGGATGGCTTGTGATGGCGATGAGCAAAGCGACGATTCCAGCGAGGATAAGAAAACCACCGCGATAGAGCCATGGCGCGAATTCGCCAACGAATACGTAGAAGCCAAGCAGGCCGGCAAGGGCCAAGACGCCTATCAGATTCAACAGATTTCGGGCTAAGGGGTTGACCTTGGCCTGCATACGACCCGGGCGCCAGACCGCCGCGAGTGCCGCTCCGATCAGCAATCCCATTGCGTGAGAGTCAGCGCCGAAGTACACCCGAGTTGGATCTGCAAGTTCTGGGTAGCCATTGGCATTGGACAGGTAGAACATCCAGGCAGTGGACGCAAAGGCAAGCAGCAGCGAGAAGAGCAGCACTCCACGTCGTTGCCACTTGCGCATGATCAAGAAGGCAACTGCGGGCCAGATGAAATAGAACTGCTCTTCGATGGCAAGTGACCACAGGTGCTTAAGCAATGGTGGTCGAGCAATGAAGTCGAAGTACGACTGGTCGCCGACGATGTACCACCAGTTATTGACATAGAAGAATGAGGCGATGATGTCGCTGAGCGATCTGCCAGCCGCATCTTTGTAGAAGAAGGCGCTGACGATTCCAACGACAAGGAGCACGGCGATCAGAGCTGGAAACAGCCTGCGTATGCGTCCGAGATAGAAGACCTTGAAGTTGATGCGACCCGAACGTTGGTACTGCTCGAGAAGAAGCGAAGTGATGAGAAAGCCACTGAGGACGAAGAAGACATCGACACCAAGAAATCCGCCTGGAATGAAATCGAGATCCGCGTGGTAGAGGAGCACTCCAATGACGGCGATGGCACGAATGCCATCCAGACCAGGGATGTAACCCATCTCGCCGGCCTTGCGCCCACGATCAATATGCCAGGGTGTCTGCGGACCTCTGGGCACGGCTGTGTCCGCCGCCACTTGAGTCACATCTGTTTCAGACACGGTTCATCGTAAGAGTTCCACGATGTCTTTCGCACCGCCGAAGAGATCTTGTTCATGGGTCAGCCACCACGCGGTCACCAGGGCAGTCATCAGCAGCAAGATGATGAACCACTTGATCGCCTTACGTATCAAGGCGAGGAATGCCAAGGCTCCTAGTGCACCGGCAAGCAGCGCGAGCAGTTCTGAGCGGTGTTGATCTACGAAGACGCCGATGTCAGACATCGGCCCGCTGAAGGATCCGCTGGGTACTAGTGAGCAGCGTGTGCAGGTGGCTCCACCAGTTCAACGAGCACGCCACCACAGTCCTTGGGGTGGGCGAAGTTGATGCGTGAACCGCCGGTGCCGCGCTTTGGGGTGTCGTAGAGCATCCGAACGCCGCGGGCGCGCAGTTCATCTGAAGCCGCATCGACGTTTTCAACCGTGTAGGCCATCTGCTGGATTCCGGGGCCATTGCGATCAAGGAACTTGGCGATTGTGGACTCTGGGCCGGTTGGAGCCAGCAACTGCAGCTGCGCGCCGCTGCCATCGATACCGACCATGGCCTCACGTACACCCTGCTCCTCGTTCACCTCCTCGTGCAGCACGGTCATGCCGAATACCTCGGAGTAGAACTTCATTGCCACGTCGAGATCTGCAACGGCAATTCCAACGTGGTCAACGCGCTTGAAGATGGGGTCCATGGAGGCATCTTGCCTTAAGAGGAGCGGCGCTGCCATGCACCTGGCTCATCCAGCAGGGCAGCCACAGTCGTGGGCAATTCGTTGGACGCGACCTCAGCCAAGGTGATGTGCTCAAGGACATCGCGAATCGCCGCTCGAACGGCAATCCAGACCTCGCGAAGATGCTCAGAGGGCCCGGAGTAGACGACGTCTTCGGGCCGTTGGCCGCGCACGGCTGCCAGTGGACCGTCCAAGGCGCGCACGACATCGGCAATGGTCACTTCATCGGGGGAGCGATCCAGGCGGTAGCCACCTTCTGCCCCTCGTTGGCTGGCCACGATCCCTGATTGGCGCAGTTGACGAAGGATTCCCTCCAGGAATTTCACCGGGATGTCCTGGGCCTTGCTGATGACCTCGCCCTTGACTAGCTGTTTGGGATTCTCGCGGTAGGCGGAGGTGAGTTCTAGAAGGGCTCGCATCCCATAGTCAGCCTTGGCGGAGATATGCACGGTTTGCATTGTCCTCTTTTTCACGGGGAATGGTTGCCAAGGGTCGGCAGGAGTGCCGGTGTGTCTGACTTGCGTTCTTTTCCAACTATCATTATCTTTCCCATCAACTAAGTAGGAAAATCGATCCAGTAAGAACAAACATCCCAATTCGAAAGGCAATGATGAACAAGTTCACCAAGCGGGCAGTACTCGCCGCGACAGCACTGAGCGTTGCGGTGCTTCCGGTAGCGGCGCACGCTGCGCCCACGCCCACGCCCACGCCCACGCCAACGCCTACCCCATCTGCCACTTCAGTTCTGCCGAAACTGCCGAAACTGCCGACCGCGTCCGTGGTGCGCATCGGCTTCTTTGCAAACCTCACTCACGCGCCCGCACTCGTTGCAGTGCAGCTTGGCTTGTTTGAAAAGGCGCTGGCCAAGGAAGGCACCAAGGTCGAGTACACGGTCTTCAATGCCGGTCCGGCTGAGATCGAGGCCATGAAGGGCGGCGCAATCGATATCGGCTACATCGGGCCGAACCCGTCAGTGTCGGGCTACACCTCGACCAGCGGCTCCTTGTTGCGCGTCGTTTCAGGTGCAACCTCCGGTGGCGCTCAGCTCGTTGTGCGCCCTGGCATCAATAGCATCGCTGATCTCAAGGGCAAGAAGATTGCGACTCCTCAACTCGGCAACACTCAGGACGTCGCGCTTCGTTCGTTCTTGAAGGAAAAGGGCCTTACGTTCAACTCGGCCGGCGGTGGCGATGTGGCCATCATCCCGACTGACAACGCAACGACGCTGACTCTCTATAAGCGTGGCGACGTTGATGGTGGCTGGTTGCCTGAGCCGTGGGCTTCACGCCTGGTGCTCGAGTCCGGCGCAAAGGTGCTGGTCGACGAGAAGGATCTGTGGTCAGGTGGGCAGTTCGTCACGACCGACATCATCGCTTCGCAAGCCTTCTTGAACCAGTACCCAGGCACGGTGCGAACGGTCCTGCAGGCCAACAACAGCGCGATCAAGTGGATCGCCAAGAACATCCTGCCGGCAAAGGATGCAGTTCAGGAGCAGATCACCAAGTGGACGGGCAAGCCACTGGCCGACAACGTCATCACTCGCTCGTGGGGCAACCTGCGCTTCACCTGGGATCCACTGCCATTGACCTTGAAGAAGAGTGCCGACGATGCGGTCATAGCTGGATTGCTCAATTTGAATCCTGGTGCGTTGAGCGGCATCTATGACCTGCGTCTGTTGAACAGCGTGCTCAAGGCCGCAAAGGCAAAGCCTGTTACGGCCGCTTCGCTCGGTCTGCAGTAGCGGTGGATGGGCGCCGGTGTTGGGACGGGGGTCCCGCACCGGCGCCTCAACTGGCCAACGAAAGTGGGGAATCATTTATGGCCGTTGCTCAGGGAGCAGTGGAACTCGCGAATATCGTGAAGAAGTTCAGCGCAGACGGTCCGATCATTCTTGACGGCGTGAGTCTTGCAGTGAAGCCAGGCGAGTTCGTCTCGCTCGTCGGAGCCTCTGGCTGTGGCAAGTCCACCCTTTTGAACATCATCGCGGGGCTTGAGACCACAACCACCGGTTCCGTTGGTCTTGCTGGTCCGCCAACGTTGATGTTCCAGGAACCCGCGCTCATGCCGTGGCTGACCGCCGGCAAGAACATCGAACTCGCTCTCGAGCTCAGTGGAGTGCCGCGCAAGGACCGCAAAGCTCGTGCTCAGGAGTTGCTTGAGCTCGTCCACCTTGAGCGCTCCTATAAGCAGCGGCCGCACGAACTCTCAGGCGGCATGCGTCAGCGAGTAGCCATCGCACGCGCGCTTGCGCAAGGACGCTCAGTGCTGTTGATGGACGAGCCTTTTGCCGCCCTCGATGCCATCACTCGTGACTTCCTGCACGAAGAGATCACGCGCATCTGGAGAGAAACTGGCATCACGATAATTTTCGTCACGCATAACGTGCGTGAAGCTGTGCGGCTCAGCGAGCGGGTGCTGCTGATGTCTTCTCGACCAGGTCGCATCATCCGCGAATGGGATATCGGATCACATGAGCCGTGGCGGCTGGACTCAACAGATGTCTCGCAACTTGCCAGCGAAATCACCAACAATCTGCGTGAGGAGATCGTTCGCCATGCCGTCTGACGTTGATACTCAAGGTCCCAGCGGCGGCACAGATCTCAAGCGCCTTGAGTCAGGTCTTGATGCGCTTGAGACTCCGCGCGAAGAAAAGCGGAGCATCGGCGCTTTCTTCTTCACTCTGCTGTCGCCACTGATTGCCATTGGCGCGATACTCCTCATCTGGCAGATCGTCATTTGGCTGCAGTGGCAGCCCGACTACATCATTCCTTCGCCGCACGATGTGTGGAGTGCACTTGGCCAGCAGGCAACTCAAGACATCCTGTGGCAGGCAACGTTCAATAGCATTCAGCGGGCGGCAAAGGGCTTTGTATTTGCAGTGATCATCGCAACGCCTATTGGTGTGGCGCTTGGATTGAACAAGACCTTGCGTGCAATCTTCGGCCCGATTCTCACTGGTCTTCAGCAGCTGCCGTCGGTTGCTTGGGTTCCTGCAGCAATCATCTGGTTCGGCCTTTCTGATACCACGATCTACACCGTCGTGCTCTTGGGTGCTGTGCCTTCGATTGCCAACGGGCTCATCGCTGGCATCGATCAGATCCCGTCCATCATCCTGCGCGCCGGCCAGGTGATGGGCGCCGAGGGCCTTGCTCGAGTGCGCCACATCGTGCTGCCCGCGGCTTGGCCCGGCTACCTTGCTGGGCTGGAGCAGGGCTGGGCCTTCGCTTGGCGCTCGCTGATGGCTGCTGAATTGATCGCCGTTTCGCCAGCGCTTGGGCCAGGCCTTGGCCAGATGCTCGACAACGGACGCTCGCTGGGAGACATGGCATTGGTGATCGGCTCGATCTTCATGATTCTTGCCGTTGGCGTGCTGGTGGAACGAATCGTTTTCGCACCAATGCGTCGCCGCACCCTGACCAACCGCGGGCTGCTCCGCTAGTCGCGGCTCGCATGGCATAGGCAAGAATGGGACCTGTGTCGACACCATTTGCTGCCCGGGGTGCAATAGATCTGGGTGCCTTAGCCACCAATCGCAAGCAACAGCAAGCTGCTGAGGTTGCCAAGGCACAGGCACCTACAGGCGTGATCTTCGATGTCACCGAGGCCGAGTTCCAGACGCGAATTCTGGATCAGTCCAACACGGTGCCGGTTGTGCTGGATCTCTGGGCTACCTGGTGCGAGCCGTGCAAGCAGTTGTCACCCATCTTGGAGAAACTCGCTGCTGAAGCAGGTGGCAGTTGGATTCTGGCCAAGGTTGATGTGGATGCCGAGCCGCGCATTTCGCAGGCCTTTCAGGTTCAATCGATTCCCTCTGTGTTTGCAGTGGTCAAGGGTCAGGTGCTCCCGCTGTTCCAGGGTGCATATCCAGAAGCTCAAATCAAGCAGGTGCTGGCTGAGTTGCTCAAAGTTGCGGCCGAGCAAGGGGTGACGGGCACCTTTGGTGAGGCGGCGGCGCCCGCCGCTGAAGTCGAAGCGGAGCAGCCAATTGATCCACGGTTCGTTGCTGCCTTCGATGCTGTCGAGGCCGGGGATTGGCTTGCTGCTGAACAGGCATACCGTGAAGTGCTGCTCCAAACGCCGAATGATGCCGAGGCTCTGGCCGGTCTAGCAATGGTGGGTCTCTATGGCAGAACTGAGTCGGCGACCCTCATTGAAGATGCTGCGCAATCAGATGTTGATGCTCAGCTGGCCCTTGCTGATGCCGAAGCACTCAACAGCGATTGGGCTGCGGCCTTTGCTCGCTTGATCGCAACAGTGAAGGCCACGACAGGTGAGGAGCGCAATCGCACGCGGACTCGTTTGTTGGAGCTGTTCGTGATTGCCGATGATGATCCGGCCGTCGCACCCGCTCGTACTGCCCTTGCCAGTGCGCTGTTCTAGCAACTACTCCCTGGCACGAGTGAACGACAAGTAGACAGCCGAAAGCGGCGGCAGCACGATGTCTGCTGAAGCTGGCCGACCGTTCCAAGCCTGCGGATGTGCAGTGACAAGTCCAAGATTGCCAAGGCCGGTTCCGCCGTAGTTGGCCGCATCAGTGTTGATTAACTCTTTCCACTCGCCAGCGAACGGCAATGCGATGCGATATGTGGTGCGCGGCACTGGAGACATGTTGACGGCTACAGCCACACAGCTGCCAGCCTCATCCCAGCGAAGCCAACTGAAGATATTGGAGGCTGAGTCATTGGCATCCAGCCACTCGAATCCATTCGGGGAGTCGTCGCGTTGCCACAGCGCTGGATGCTCGCGGTAGACCCGATTCAGATCACTGACCGCGGCGAGCATGCCAGCATGCTCAGCGAACTCCAGAAGCCACCATTCCAGGCCCTTTTCGCTGTTCCACTCATGCGATTGCGCGAACTCTGTGCCCATGAATATGAGCTGCTTGCCAGGGTGCGCCCACATGAAACCCAGGTAGGCACGAAGATTCGCCAGCTTCTGCCATCGATCGCCCGGCATCTTGTCGATGATTGAGGCCTTGCCATGGACGACTTCGTCATGCGAGAGCGGCAGTACGAATCGCTCGCTATAGGCGTACATCATCGAAAAGGTCATCGAGTTGTGGTGATACTGCCGGTGAATCGGCTCTCGACTCACATAGTCAAGGGAGTCATGCATCCATCCCATGTTCCACTTGAATCCAAAGCCGAGACCACCATTGAAAGTTGGCTGTGTCACGCCCGGCCAGGCAGTTGATTCTTCTGCGATCGTCATCACTCCGGGCACCCGCTTGTAGACGGTTGCATTCATCTCCTGCAAGAAGGAGACGGCCTCAAGATTCTCGCGGCCGCCGAACTGATTCGGTGACCACTCGCCGTCCTTGCGGGAGTAGTCCAAATACAACATTGAAGCCACGCCATCGACGCGCAATCCGTCGAGGTGGAATTCCTCGAGCCAGTAGATGGCGTTGGCAACCAAGAAGTTGCGCACTTCAGTGCGCCCGTAGTTGAAGATGAATGAACCCCAGTCAGGGTGCTCGCCTCGTTGCGGATCTGGATGTTCGTAGAGGGCCGTGCCGTCGAAGCGAACAAGTGCCCATGGGTCAGTCGCGAAGTGTGCAGGCACCCAATCGACGATCACGCCGATGCCTGCCTGATGGAGTGAGTCGATCAAGAACCTGAGGTCATCTGGCGAACCAAATCGCGCAGACGGGGCGAAGTAGGAGGTGACGTGGTAGCCCCAGGAAGGGGCATACGGATGTTCGGCGAGCGGCATGAACTCAATGTGCGTGAATCCAGTTGCTTGTACGTATTCGACGAGTTCTGTTGCCAGACCGCGGTAGTCCAGATGTGGTCGCCACGAGCCGAGATGCACTTCGTAGATGCTTAGAGGCAGCCGGTGAGGATCAACTACTGCACGTTCATCGATCCATTCGTGGTCCGCCCATTGATGGGAAGACGTGTAGACGATCGAGCTTGTTGCGGGAGGCACTTCGGTTGCGTAGGCCATTGGATCGGCTTTCTCACGCCAAACGCCGTCCTTGCCCAGGACATTGAATTTGTAGACAGTGCCTTCAGCAATGCTTGGCACGAACAGTTCCCAGACACCTGTCGAACCAAGTGAACGCATGGGATGAGCCATGCCGTCCCAGAAATTGAAATCTCCACTGACGCGCACGCCCTGCGCGCTCGGAGCCCACACCGCAAACGAGACGCCCGTAACCACGCCGAAGGGAGTGTCGTATTGGCGCACATGTGCTCCGAGAACTTGCCAGAGTTGCTCATGGCGTCCCTCTGAGATCAGATGAAGGTCGATCTCGCCGAGAGTGGGAAGGAATCGGTAGGGGTCATCGCCTGGAATGACGTTGCCGCCGTATGTGGCGTCGACGACGTAGTTCGGCACTTGAGCACCAGGCAGGATCGCGAACCAGACGCCTCGATGCTCATGTGTCATAGGGATTCGCGCCTCAGGCGTGACCACCGTTACTGCATCAGCAGTCGGGCGCAGCACGCGAATCGTCACAGATTTCCCGCTGATGTGCGGACCCAGAACGGCATGCGGGTTGTGATGCCAGCCGTCAACGATCTGGTCCAGTTCAGACAGGCTGACCTCGACCCGACCAATTGGGCTAGTTGCCACCAGCAGCCTCCCTTGGCACATGGATCACGTGGGCGATCTGCTCCCAAGGCGCGAGACGAACATACGCCTCGCGACCCCAGGTCCAAGAGTGGTCGTGCAAGAGATCATTGGCAACGAACCGTTGCTCCCAATCCATGCCAAGCACTGGCATGTCCCAAGAAATGACTCCCTGTTGGGCTTGGTATGAATCTAAGGAGCACACCACGAGCATGACATCGCCTTCGTCAATCTTTGAGAAGGCGATGATGTTGGGATTGCTGCTCTGATGGAAATGCAAGGAGCGCAGATCCTGAAGTGCCGGATGGGCCCGGCGAATCGAGTTGAGTTGAGTGAGCAATGGCGAGAGCGAGAGCCCCTTCTCCTCGGCTGCTTTCCAATTGCGTGGCCGATATTGGAATTTCTCGCTGTCGAGGTACTCCTCGCTGCCCGGCCGAAGTGCCACATGTTCAAAGAGTTCAAAGCCGCTGTACACACCGTAACTTGGAGACAAGGTTGCTGCGAGGACTGATCGAATCTCGAATGCGTGCGGCCCGCCATTTTGCAAGTACTCCGTCAGGATGTCTGGAGTGTTGGTGAAAAGGTTCGGACGCATTTGCGCTGCAGCCGGCCCAGCGAGTTCGCGCAGATACTCCTCGATTTCTTGTCGGGAGTTGCGCCAGGTGAAGTAGGTGTAACTCTGTTGAAAGCCGACCTGCGCGAGTGCGCGCATCATCGGCGGCTTGGTGAATGCTTCAGCGAGGAATAGCACCTCGGGATCGGTGCTGTTGATGGAAGCGATCAATCGCTCCCAAACCCACAAGGGTTTGGTATGCGGGTTGTCCACGCGGAAAATGCGCACGCCTCGTGCGATCCAGAGTCGCACGATGCGCTCAACCTCGAGATACAGGCCTTCCGGATCTAGGTCGAAGTTCAGTGGATAGATGTCCTGGTATTTCTTTGGCGGATTTTCCGCGTAGGCAATCGTGCCGTCGGCGCGTGTGGTGAACCACTCGGGATGTGTGGCCACCCATGGATGGTCTGGTGAGGTTTGCAGGGCCAGATCAAGCGCAAGTTCCATGCCGAGTTCCTCGGTTCGCGCCACAAACGCGGTGAAATCGCTCAGGTTTCCGAGATCTGGATGAATGGCGTCATGGCCGCCCTCCGCAGATCCGATCGCCCAGGGCGAGCCGGGATCCCCGGCCTTGGGATTCAGGATGTTGTTGGGTCCCTTGCGATTGACTGCGCCTACCGGATGAATCGGAGGCACATAGACAACGTCAAAGCCCATCGCAGCAATTGCAGGCAGCCGCAACATCGCCGAACGAAGGGTTCCAGATCGCTTCTTGCCAAGATCAGCACCCTCACTGCGCGGGAAGAGTTCATACCAAGCTCCTACAAGTGCTCGCCGACGTTGTACCTGCACGGGCCATGGGCCGCTGGACGTTACGGATTCGCGAATCGGGTGGACGTACATCGCGTCGGCTGCACCAGGGTCGACTGCGGATGCCAGACGAATCTTGGGGGCCAACTCAGATCTCAAGGCCCGGATGGCCACATCGATGACAGAGTTACGCGGGATCGTGGTTTCGCTCAGAGCTCGTTCCAGAATGCGCGCACCCTCTTCGCATTCAAGTTCTACGTCGAGGCCCGCCGGAATCTTGATGGCAGCTCGCTGCATCCACGTGGACCATGGGTCTCCCCAAGCCTCGATGTCGAAATGCCAAAGCCCCATCGCGTCTGGACGGAACTGACCAACCCAAGTGTCCAATCCGTCGTTCGTCGGCATCATGCGGGTACGTGAATGCTCAAGTCCGGCATGGTCGCGCACGACAAGGTGCAAGCCGAGAGCGCCATGGCCATCGCGAAAACTCGTGCAGCGAACCTCAACAAGCTCACCCACGGCGGCGGCAGCTGGGCGGCGTCCGCCGAGCACAGTCGGGCTGATGTCAGTGATCGGGAAGCGGCCAGAGAGCTCTGCGGCAACAGTGGTGTTCGGCGGCAACCAAGGCTCGGCATTGGCCTGCACTCTTGCGGCGGGAGCTCTCTTCACGGCATCGACCATGGTGCAGACCGTACCGGCGAGAGCGGCGGAAACACGGCTGCTGCCCCCTCACGATCAGTGCTCGATGTCATGGCACCCAGATGTTGCGTGAAATTCACACCGCTGTGATCTGGGTGGCAATGTAAGCGCTATCATATCGACTACTCTAGGCTCGTGAGAGCGATTAGACGATTCACTGTCCGCACAGTCCTTCCGCAGCGTCTGGCTGCCCTAGAGGATCTCGCGCTGAACCTGCGGTGGTCGTGGGATCCAGAGACTCGCGATCTGTTTAAGTCCATCGACCCGGCCTTGTGGCTAGCGGTCGAGGAGGATCCCGTGCGCCTGCTTGGCGAGGTATCGGCAGACCGCCTTGAGGAGTTGGCAGCCGATGACGGCTTCGTGCAGTGGATCAACCACCGCTCAGAGAATCTGAGTGACTATCTGGCAAGTGATCGCTGGTACCAGTCGCTGGGCGAGGACTCAGCCAAGGGCATCGCCTATTTCTCCCCAGAGTTCGGCGTGACCGCGGCGCTGCCGCAATACTCCGGCGGCCTTGGCATTCTGGCTGGCGATCACCTCAAGACCGCGAGCGATTTGGGCGTCCCGATTATTGGTCTGGGCCTGTTCTATCGCGCTGGCTATTTCCGGCAATCCCTTTCGCGCGATGGCTGGCAGTTGGAGCGGTACCCGGTCTGTGATCCCGATGGCAGCCCGGTGATCTTGCTTCGCGAAGCCGATGGCACCCCTGCAAGCATCGAGGTTGGTCTGCCCGGCGGACGAGCGATTCACGCGCATGTCTGGATTGCCCGTGTTGGCCGTATTCCACTGCTGATGCTTGATTCAGACGTGGAAGAAAACGGCCAGGCCGAGCGCGAGGTCACCGATCGTCTCTACGGCGGTGGAGGAGAGCACCGGTTGCTGCAGGAAATACTGCTCGGCATCGGAGGCGTGCGGGCGTTGCGCGCCTACTGCCGCATCACCGGAGCGCCAGAGCCCGAGGTCTTCCATACCAATGAAGGCCATGCTGGTTTCTTGGGTCTGGAGCGCATTCGTGAGCTTGTGCAGTCTGAAGTCAAACTCAGTTACGATGAAGCCTTCGAGGCAGTACGGGCTGGCACGGTCTTCACCACGCACACGCCTGTTCCCGCCGGCATTGACCGCTTTCCACGCGAACTGGTCGCCCGTACTTTCGGTGGCGATAACGCGGTCGCCGGAGTTCCAGTTGAGCGGATCTTGGACATGGGCGCTGAGGATTACGCTGGCGGTGACCCCAACGTCTTCAACATGGCCGTCATGGGCCTTCGCATTGCCGGACGAGCAAACGGGGTGAGCCTGCTGCATGGTCAGGTCTCACGTGGCATGTTCGCTGGGCTGTGGCCAGAGTTCGACATCGAGGACGTACCCATCACCTCGATCACTAATGGCGTTCATGCCCCAACCTGGACTGCCCGTCAGATTCGCGATCTTGCACTTGGCTCGGACCGTGCCGAGATGCTCAACGATGCTGATGGCTGGCATGCGATTGCCGATGCTCCCGATGACCGCCTCTGGGCCGTCAAGCGTGAGTTGCGGCAAGAGCTGATCAAGATGACGCGCACAATGCTGCGCGATTCATGGCTGGCGCGGGGAGCCACCGATTCTGAGTTGAAGTGGATCGACTCAGTCATGGATCCCGATGTGCTCACCATCGGTTTCGCTCGGCGTGTTCCTTCATATAAGCGATTGACGCTGATGCTGCGCGACAAGGCACGGCTGCGCGCATTGCTCCTTGATGAGGAGCGCCCGATTCAAGTGGTCGTTGCGGGCAAGTCACACCCCGCCGATGAGGGCGGCAAGCGGCTGATCCAGGAGCTCGTGCAGTTTGCCGATGGGGAAGATGTCCGTCACCGCATTGTCTTCCTGCCGAACTACGACATGGCGATGGCAACGATCCTGTATCCAGGTTGTGATGTTTGGCTGAACAACCCGATTCGCCCGCTGGAGGCAAGCGGTACTTCAGGCATGAAGGCCGCCCTGAATGGCGCACTCAATCTCTCCATCTTGGACGGCTGGTGGGATGAGTGGTTTGACGGCCAAAACGGCTGGGCCATCCCGACCGCAGATGGTGTTGACGATGCCGATCGCCGTGACGATCTTGAAGCTGCCGGGCTCTATGACCTCATGGGTCGGGCGGTTGCGCCCACCTTCTATGAGAACAACGAATCAGGTCTGCCTGGTCGCTGGATCGGCATGGTTCGGCACACCTTGCGCACCCTTGGGCCCAAGGTGCTCGCCAGCCGCATGGTCAGCGACTACGTCAACAATCTGTATCTGCCAGCAGCCCATGCTGGTCGCGTGGCAAGTGCGAACGACTTCGAGGTAGCTCGTGAACTGTCGTACTGGAAGTCGCGCGTGCGTGCCGCATGGCCGTCAGCTCAGGTGGAGCACGTTGAAATTCAGGGGATCGGCGACATCGTGAATCTGGGCACTGAAGTTGAGATTCGCGCCAACATCGCGCTCGGGGATCTGACTCCTGACGATGTCATCGTGCAGGTCGTGCACGGTCGGGTTGATTCCAATGACCGCATCGTCCATCCGCAATCCCCAGTGATGACAGCGGCCGAGAGCTACGAGGGCAACCGATGGCTGTACACCTTGAATTTGGATCTCGATCAGAATGGCCCCTTCGGCTATACCGTCCGCATCCTTCCCTCACACCGAGGCCTGGCCTCGCCGTTGGAGATGGGCTTGCAGACGATGCCTATCGTGGTCGCCGAGATCGAGGTAGGCGAGCCGCCAGTGCAGTTCGCTGGCTGAGTTTTAGTCGCTGACTCGGAACAGCACCAGGCTTAGCGGAGCCATTGTGATGACTCCACCAGCGGATTCGTTTGCCTCGGACTGCGTTGATTGATCGGCCGCTGAATCCAGGATGCGCCGGTAGCTCGCGCCATAGGGCTTGCCTGGCAAGGTGAACTCCAGTTCCTCTTCGCCCGCATGCATGATCAGCAGAAATGAATCGTCGCTGACCGGTGGGCCGTCGAGTCGATCCTCTAGATCACCTGCGATGTACATGCCAAGAGTTCTTTGATCTGCGTCATGCCAAGCGCTCTCCGGCACCTCATGACCGTCGGGCCCGATCCACGCCAGATCCTTGGGACCGCCTTCCGTCATCGGCCGACCGTCGAAGAAATAGCGCTGCCGGAAGGCTCGATGCAATTTGCGAATCTGCATGACCTGTTGGTTGAAGGCCAAGAGGTCGGCTTGCCTCTTGGTGAGTTGCCACTCGATCCAGGAGATCTCATTGTCTTGACAGTAGGCATTGTTGTTGCCGCGCTGAGTCCTTCCGAACTCGTCGCCTGCGGTGAACATTGGCACGCCCGTTGACAGAGCCAAGGTGGTGAATAAGTTGCGAAGTTGTCGATCGCGAACGCCATTGATCGCCAGATCTTCAGTTGGCCCTTCGACTCCGTAGTTGCGTGAACGGTTGTCGTTGGTGCCGTCGCGGTTGTTCTCGAGATTGGCCTCGTTGTGCTTGGTCTCATAGCTCACGAGATCGTTCATCGTGAAGCCATCGTGCGCCGTGATGAAGTTGATCGATGCAAAAGGTCGACGGCCCTCGGAGGCGTATAGATCAGCCGAGCCGGTCAAGCGCCAGCCAACTTCGCTGATGCCCGTTGCACCCCGCCAGAAATCGCGGATGCAGTCGCGGTACTTGCCATTCCACTCAGTCCACAGTGAGGGAAACTCGCCGACTTGATAGCCGCCAGGCCCTACGTCCCAGGGTTCAGCGATGAGCTTGACCCGGCGGAGCACCGGATCCTGATGGATCGTGGACATGAAGGTGCCGAGCATGTCGACATCGTGCATCGATCGTGCCAGTGCCGAGGCGAGATCAAATCGAAATCCGTCAACGTGCATTTCAGTGACCCAGTAGCGCAGTGAATCCATGACGAGCTGGAGTACATGCGGCTTGGAAATATCCAAGGTGTTTCCAGTGCCGGTGTAATCGGTGTAGTGACGTCCGCTATCGCGGAGCCGGTAGTAGTCGTCGTTGTCGATGCCTCGAAAGCTCAAGGTTGGGCCCATCTCGTTGCCCTCGGCCGTGTGGTTGTAGACGACATCGAGGATCACCTCGAGCCCCGCTGCGTGCAGATCCTTGACCATCTGCTTGAACTCATTGACCTGTTCGCCGCGAGTGCCAGTTGATGAGTACAGAGCATGGGGCGCGAAGTAGCCGATCGAGTTGTAGCCCCAATAATTCGTCAGACCTGTCTCAAGCAGATGGATCTCATTGAAGAACTGATGCACGGGCATGAGTTCAATGGAGGTGACACCCAGGGACTTCAGATGTTCGACAACCAGCGGATGCGCAACACCTGCGTAGGTACCGCGTTGATGTTCGGGAATACCCGGATGCAGTTTTGTCAGGCCTTTGACGTGAGCCTCATAAATGACCGTATCGCCCCAAGACACGTGATGAAATTTGTCGTCGCCCCAATCGAATTTGCTGTCGACCACGATTGAGCGCGGCATGAATTCAGCGGAGTCAGCGACGTTGAATGCCAAATCGTCGGTGCCAACGTGACCGAAGATTGATGGGTCAAGCGCAAGTTCACCTTCGATCGCGCGCGCATAGGGATCGATCAGTAATTTATTCGGATTCCAGCGATGGCCAATATTGGGATCCCAGGGACCGTGGACTCGAAATCCATAGCGAGTTCCTATCGGCACGTTGTGGACGTGTCCGTGAAAGATGTTGAACACCTTGTGCGTGATGTCGATGCGACTTTCAACGCCGGCTTCGTCAAACAGACACAACTGAATCAGTTCAGCGCCCTCAGCCCACAAGGCCACATTCACACCGCCATTGCCATCAGGCGTGACCCCTAAGGGATCCCAACCGGGACGTGCATGCGTGTGGGCCATTGGATACACGCTACTAGGGCTGCGAGGGCGAAAGTCCGCCGATAGGCTCCCCTGAACCGCCTCATTTAAGTGGAGAAGACATGCCTGAGTTCGTCAATCTTGAAGTTCTTGATGCAGTGGCTGTCGTCACTCTGCAGCGTCCGCCAATGAATGCCTTGTCAGTGCAGGTGCAGTCAGAG
This sequence comes from Actinomycetota bacterium, assembly GCA_030650795.1. NCBI lineage: Bacteria > Bacillati > Actinomycetota > Actinomycetota bacterium. The sequence goes on along the minus strand of JAUSDJ010000026.1, from coordinate 22,421 downwards.
ATTTTCCAGGTGGCGAGTGAACTTGCGCTTCGCGATGATGTGCGCGCCGTGGTGCTGTATGGCGGGGAACGGCTATTTGCCGCCGGCGCCGATGTGAAGGAAATGGCTGAACTCGACTACCAGGCGATGATCAACATCTCTGTGCGACTCCAAGAGGCATTCTCTGCGGTAGCTCGCCTTCCTCAGCCCAGCATCGCAGCGATCACCGGCTTCGCCTTGGGAGGCGGCTGCGAATTGGCACTCACCTGTGATTTCCGCGTGGCGGCCGAGAACTCGCGATTGGGTCAACCCGAAATGCTGCTGGGTTTGATCCCAGGTGCCGGAGGCACTCAGCGCCTGCCTCGACTCATCGGTGTAGCGAAGGCCAAAGAGCTGATCTTCTCGGGACGCTTCGTTGATGCACAGGAAGCGCTGTCCATTGGTCTTGTTGATGTTGTCGTGCCAACAGATCAGGTGCTCGCGCGAGCGATGGAGTGGGCAACTCAGCTTGCAGCCGGGCCCCGCATTGCGATGCAGGCGGCCAAGCGTGTGATTGATCGCGGACTCGATGTCGATCTTGAAACTGGACTTGAAATGGAGCGGCAAGCCTTCTCGTCGCTATTTGCCACCGAGGACCGCATCAATGGAATGCAGTCATTCATTGAAAACGGCCCGGGTAAAGCAAGTTTCACTGGTCGCTGAGGCGGGCACTACCATGTCGATTTGTGACTGACCGCAGCTATCTGGATCACGCTGCCACAACCCGGATGCTTCCCGCAGCTCGGCTGCGATGGCTAGAAGTCAGCGAACTGGTTGGCAACCCTTCTTCCTTGCATGATTCGGGCCGTCGTGTACGTCGAATCGTTGAAGAGGCGCGCGAGAGCATTGCTGCGGACCTGTACACGCGACCAAGCGCTGTGATCTTCACAAGTGGTGGCACCGAGGCCGACAACCTGGCAGTCAAAGGCCTGTTTTGGACCGGCGAATCCGCAGGTAATACCGGCGTCATTGCCTCTGCTATTGAGCATCACGCAGTCCTTGATCCAGTCAATTGGCTTGCCGAGCACGAGGCCGCGCGCGTCGTTTGGGCGCCAGTGGATGGTGTCGGACGAGTGGTACTAGCGCCTATGGAACAGGCGCTTGCAGAAGGCGGCATCGCGGTGTGCACAGTGATGTGGGCGAACAACGAGGTTGGCACTGTGCAGCCGGTGCATGAACTCGCCGACATGTGCAGGTCCTACGGCGTGCCCTTCCACACCGATGCGGTGCAAGTGCTCGGGCAACTGCACATGGATCTCAGCGAACTCGGTGCAACGGCGGTAACGATCAGCGGGCACAAGGTCGGCGGACCCTTTGGTGTGGGTGCGCTGATCCTGGATCCAGATGTCAAGCCGACACCTGTCCTGCATGGCGGTGGCCACGAGCGCGAAATCCGTTCGGGCACCTTGGACGCGGCTGCAATCTCTGCCTTCGCTGTCGCCGTGCACGACAGCGTGATGAATCAAGTGAACTTTGCTGCCCGAGTCCGTGTGCTGCGCAATGATTTGGTGTTGCGGGTGCTCGAGGCAGTTCCTAGCGCTCGCCTCAACGGTGACCCAGATCTACTCGGCAATGATCGGCTGCCTGCCAATGCACACTTCACTTTTGATGGCTGCGAAGGCGATGCCCTGTTGTTGTTGCTCGATGCAGCTGGAGTGGATTGCTCGACTGGTTCAGCCTGCACGGCAGGCATTCCCGAACCCAGCCACGTACTGCTTGCCATGGGTGCCGAGGCGCAGGCTTCCCGTGGTTCACTTCGCTTCAGCCTTGGTCGCGAAACCAACACAAGCGACATTGATCGATTGCTTGCCGCCTTGCCCGGTGCAGTTGAACGCGCAACTCGTGCAGGCGCAGTTCGGAGCCGGGCATGAAAGTCCTGACCGCCATGTCTGGGGGAGTCGACTCCTCTGTAGCAGCAGCGCGGATGGTTGATGCTGGACACGAGGTCACAGGCGTTCATCTTGCGCTTTCGAAATCCGCGAGTGTGCCTGGTTCGAGAGGTTGTTGCACTCTTGATGACGCTCGAGATGCTCGGCGAGTTTCCGATCGTCTGGACATTCCCTTCTATGTATGGGATCTCTCGGAGCAGTTCGCCATCGATGTGATGGAGAACTTTCTCGACGAATACCAACACGGCAATACGCCGAACCCATGCCTTCGATGCAATGAGCGCATCAAGTTTCTTGCACTTCTGGATCGTGCTCTTGCGCTCGACTTCGACGCTGTGGCAACTGGGCACTACGCACTTGTGACTGATGGCCCGCACGGGAAGGAGCTTCATCGCGCGGTCGATCCCGAAAAGGATCAGTCCTACGTTCTTGGAGTGCTGGAAAGCTGGCAGCTCGAACACTCGCTATTCCCGCTGGGGGGGGATTTCAAGGAACAGATTCGCGCCGAGGCCGAGGGGCGCGGATTGCTGACAGCGCGCAAGCCGGACAGCCACGACATCTGCTTCATCCCCGATGGCGACACTGGTGCATTCCTACGCCGCAAATTGGGCGATCAGCCGGGCGAGATTATTGATCTAACATCCGGCGAGGTCGTGGCCGAGCACGAAGGCGCCTTTGGCTTCACGATTGGGCAGCGGCGCGGTCTTGACCTTCGAGTTCCCGCAGCAGACGGCAAACCGAGATATGTCGTCGACATCGATATCCAAACGCGCAAGGTGTTCGTTGGTCCCCCGACTCTGCTTGATATTGACCAGATTTCGGCAGTACGACCCACCTGGACCAACGAATCATTGGGCGGCACGCCGACGGCCTGCACTGCGCAAGTGCGCGCTCATGGCGAGCCGGTGGATGCAATTGCTCAACTCGTTGAAGACGTACTCGTAGTAGATCTGCATCAGACGATTCGTGGTCTGGCTACCGGTCAGGCAGTAGTGCTCTACGACGGAACTCGGGTGATTGGCTCTGCCACAGTGGAGCGAACTCGCCGAGTCGTCATCAGTTGAGTTTTCCCTGGGAGCCGGCGGCGGCGACAGGCATCGGATCGCTTCCCGGCGAGAATTCCCGCGAGGCAGCCCGCATCGTTGCTGGTGAATTACCGGACTTCCTGCACGTCCCCGAGCTTCCCAATCGTGGGCCAGGCGGGGATTGCATCGGCCGTACAGGCGCTTTGCTGCACGCCGTTGGTTCGGACTTCGGGCTTGAGACCACTGCCGATGGCTGGCGCATCACTGACGGCAAGAGTCGACTCATGCGCACAGCGATCTCGTGGGTGGGGGAGGATCTGGATGCCCTAGAGGAGTTTGGACGGGACTACTCCGGACCACTCAAAGCACAGATCGTCGGTCCTTGGACTATGGCCGCTAGCATCGAACTCGCAGGCGGCGAACGCGTGCTCAAGGATGCCGGAGCTTGTCGCGACTTGGCCAGCGCACTGGCTGAAGCCGTCCGCGTTCATGTGGCTGAACTGCAGCACAGATTTCCTGCCGCCACGATCCTCCTGCAAGTCGACGAGCCAGGCTTGAATGCTGTGCTCGACGGAACGATTGGCAGCGTGAGTGGCCTCTCGCGCTTTGACCCAGTCGATCCGCCGCTGGTACAGGATGCCTTGCGTGAAATGCTGACGGCTGTCCCTGAGCTCATCAGTGGCGTTCATTGCTGCGCGGCCCAGCCACCTATTCGCGTCCTGATAAATGCGCAGGCCAAATTCGTCAGCTTCGATCTCACCCTCGCTGGCATCGACGAGGACGCCATCGGCGAAGCCTGGGAGTCCGGAGTCGGCATCTGGGCGGGAAGTGTCAGTCCGCTCGCGAATCTTGACCCGCGCAGAAGCGATGCAGTAGTCAGTGCACCGATGCGCACGCTCGCGCATCATCTCGGCATGGACGATGCTCAGCACATGACAAATGTGGTGATCACGCCGACTTGTGGCTGCGCGGGGGCGCAGTGGTCGCAGGTTCGTGCTGCATACAGTGCATGCGTGCGCGCCGGGCGGGTGTTGAGACAGGAGGAACCCAGTGGCTGAGGTTCCAGATGCTGCGCGCGCAAGCTGGCTTGCGCTCGTGGAGCAGATCGAAGCAGCACGCAATGCCTATTACCTGCACGATGACCCCTCCATTGATGACGCGGAGTACGACCGGCTGTTCGCAGAACTGGTCGAGCTCGAGACACAGTGGCCGATTCTGCAAGGGCAGGACTCTCCGACCACGGAAGTGGGAGGAGCAGCCAGCGCTCTTTTCTCGCCAGTTGAGCATCTCCAGCGCATGTACTCCCTGGACAACGTCTTTGATGATGCAGAACTTCAGACCTGGCTCACTCGCCTGGAGAAATCTGCTGAGACGTTCCCCGCGCTCTTGTGTGAATTGAAGATCGACGGACTCGCGATCGACGCCGTGTACGAGCGGGGTCAGCTCAAGAGCCTTGCCACCCGTGGCGACGGGCGTGTAGGGGAGGACGTCACCTTCAATGCTCATTTTGTGCCGGCCATTCCCCAGACGCTGACTGCGCAGCCGGGAGTCGAGATGCCGGCGCTCATCGAGGTGCGTGGCGAGGTGTTCTTGACCGTCGCGGCTTTCGATTCTCTGAACTCCGAACTGCTCGACCAGGGGCTGGCGCCTCTTGCCAACCCGCGCAATGCGGCTGCGGGCAGCCTGCGGCAGCGAGTGGACAAGCGGCAGGACGAGCTCGAAGAGGCGCGGCGCAAGGCCAAGACTGAGCGTCAGTTGGCGCGGGTGAATCGGCTGCAGGCTGAAGTGGACCATGCGACCAATCGACTGGCCCGACTCGACCTGACTCTGCACGGTGTCGGCGTGGTCGATGGCTTGGCTATCACCCGCCAGAGCCACGCATATGAGCTGCTCTCGGCACTGGGATTGCCGACCAGCGATCGCATCGCCATCCATGCGGATATGGCCGGAGTGATGGAGTACGTGCACTTCTACGGCGAACACCGGCATGACGTCGCGCACGAAATTGACGGCATTGTCATCAAAGTGGATGACTTCCTGATGCAGCGCGCCCTTGGTGAAACATCCCGAGCACCCCGATGGGCGATCGCCTACAAATACCCACCTGAAGTTGTGCGCACGCGATTGCTCGACATCCAAGTCAATGTCGGGCGCACAGGTCGCGTCACTCCGTTCGCAGTGATGGAACCAGTGAAGGTGGCTGGCTCGACAGTTGCGATGGCCACCTTGCACAACGGCTTCGAGGTTGCCCGCAAGGGCGTGCTCATTGGCGACATGGTGTTTCTACGCAAGGCCGGCGATGTCATACCGGAAGTACTCGGACCGGTCATTGAACTCAGGACGGGTCAAGAGCGTGAGTTTCATATGCCTACGCACTGCCCTGAATGCGGCAGCGAACTCGCACCTGAGAAAGAGGGCGACAAGGATCTGCGCTGCCCCAACTCGCGGTCGTGTCCGGCGCAATTGCGCGAACGCCTGATTCACATAGCCTCGCGCGGAGCCTTGGACATTGAAGGCTTAGGTGCAAAAGCCTCTGCGGCAATGCTTGACTGCGGCATCGTCAGCGACATCGGAGATGTCTTTCTGCTCAACGGCGAGCATTTGGCCACTTGCGAGTTCTTCGTCAAGGCCGCGGATGCCGGTGACGGAGCAGTCCAACTCAGCGAGAACGCGAAGATCATCCTCGATCAACTGCACGTTGCCCGCAGTCGACCTTTGTGGCGAATGCTTGTCGCGCTGTCCATTCGCCATGTTGGGCCATCTGCTGCTCAGGCACTCGCGGATGAGTTTGGCTCGATCGATGCCATTGCAGAGTCCTCACCAGAGGATCTGTCGGCCGTCGAAGGTGTTGGGGGAGTGATTGCCGAAGCGGTGGCGGAATGGTTTGCAGTCGATTGGCATCGCGAAATCATCGACAAGTGGCGTGAAGGCGGCATGCAACTCGCGCATGAGCGCAAGGTGAAGGCCGAAGGCGCGCTCACGGGAGTCAGCGTCGTGATCACCGGATCAATTGACGGCTTCACCCGAGATTCGGCTGGGCAAGCTGTCGTTGCTGCCGGCGGCAAAGTGCTGAGTTCGGTCTCTAAGAAGACCGATGTACTTGTCGCCGGCGAGAATGCCGGATCCAAGCTCGACAAGGCAGAAGCCTTGGGTGTTCCTGTGGTCAGCCCAGAGCGTTTCGCGGTGCTGCTTGCCGACGGCTTGGCAGCCGCGCTTCGTTCATAAGGTGTGGTTCATAGAATGGCGGTATGTCTATCAGCAGGGCCGATGTCGCACATTTGGGCAAACTCGCCAGACTTGAGCTCACTGAAGCCGAACTCGATCACTACGCGGGGCAGCTCGATGTGATCCTGCAATCGGTGGCCCGTATCTCGGAGGTCACGGCCGATCACATCCCGCCCATGTCGCACCCCATCCCGATGGTCAATGTCTTCCGCGATGACGTCGTGAAGCCGAGCCTGAGTCGCGATGAAGCGCTCTCCGGGGCGCCTTCAGCACAGGACGATCGCTTTCGCGTGCCCAGAATTCTGGACGAGGAATAGCAGTGAGTGATCTCATCCGGCAGTCCGCTGCCACCTTGGCTGCTGCGATCGCAAGTAGAGAGACGTCTGCAGTTGAGGTGACTCAAGTGCACTTGGATCGAATCGCTGCGGTTGATGACAAGGTGCACGCCTTCCTTCACCTGACTGGTGATTCGGCGCTTGCGCAAGCCAAGAGCATTGATGCGCGTATTGCCAGCGGCGAGCAACTGGGACCCCTGGCCGGTGTTCCCCTTGCGTTGAAGGATGTGCTCGCGATGAAGGGCGAGCCGACTACGGCGGGGTCTCGGATCCTTGAGGGCTGGCGTCCTCCGTATGACTCAACAGTGGTGCAGCGCCTTCGTGCGGCCGACATTGTGATCCTTGGCAAGACGAACATGGACGAGTTCGCGATGGGCTCCTCTACTGAGCACTCGGCCTATGGCCCCACACACAACCCATGGGATCTTGACCGGATCCCCGGCGGGTCGGGTGGTGGTTCCGCAGCAGCGCTTGCCGCCTTCGAGGCCCCGCTGGCTATTGGCACCGACACCGGTGGCTCCATTCGCCAGCCGGCATCGGTCACCGGAACAGTTGGCGTCAAACCCACCTACGGCGGAGTTTCGCGCTACGGCCAGATTGCGCTGGCCTCCTCCCTTGATCAGCCTGGCCCGTGCGCGCGCTCTGTTCTGGACACCGCCTTGTTGCATGCAGTCATCGCTGGCCACGATCCAATGGATTCCACTTCCATCAATGCGCCAGTGCCTGATGTTGTTGGTGCAGCTCAACGAGGTGACGTTCGCGGAATGCGCATCGGCGTGGTCAAGGAGTTGGGTGGCGACGGCTATCAGGCGGGAGTCGCGCAGCGATACACCGAGGCGCTGAACCTTCTTCAAGATCTGGGTGCGGAGATAGTCGAAGTGTCATGCCCGCATATGGAATATGCGCTCGGGGCCTATTACTTGATTCTGCCATCGGAGGCCTCGAGCAATCTGGCTCGTTTTGATGGCATGCGTTACGGCTTGCGCGCTGGCGACGACGGCTCGAACTCCGTTGAACAGGTCATGGCGATCACTCGCGAGGCCGGATTTGGACCGGAGGTGAAGCGACGCATCATTCTGGGCACCTACGCTCTTTCCAGCGGCTACTACGACGCGTACTACGCCCAGGCGCAACGAGTGCGAACGCTGATTACCCGCGACTTCAACGCGGCCTTCGAAAAAGTCGATGTACTCGCGTCGCCGACTGCGCCCACCACAGCATTCAAGCTGGGGGAGAAGTTGAACGATCCCATTGCGATGTATCTGAACGATGTCGCCACGATCCCAGTCAACCTCGCAGGCATCTGTGCAATGTCGCTGCCTGTTGGCCTTGCTCCCGAGGACGGGCTACCGGTTGGCTTTCAGTTCATGGCCCCGGCCATGGCCGACGATCGGCTCTACCTCGCGGGTGGGGCTCTTGAAGCCGCGCTCGTCGACAAATGGGGTCATCTGCTGATTGAGGAGGCTCCATCACTATGAGTTCAGCAACCGATGTCTATCTGCCATATGACGAGGCCATCAGCCGCTATGAGCCAATCATCGGCATTGAAACTCACGTCGAGCTCGGCACCAACTCAAAGATGTGGTGTGGCTGTTCGACTGCGTTTGGGGCCGAGGCCAATACCCATGTATGTCCTGTGTGCCTTGGTCTTCCCGGCTCGATGCCTGTTGTCAATCGGCAGGCGATTGAGTCGACCATTCGCATTGGCCTGGCCCTGAACTGTACGATCGCAGATTGGTGTCGCTTCGCGCGCAAGAACTACTTCTACCCGGACATGCCCAAGGACTATCAGATCAGCCAGTACGACGAGCCCTTGTGCTTTGACGGCTATCTAGACGTCACGGTCGCAACCGACGATGGCCCGCAGGTGGTGCGCGTCGAAATCGAGCGAGTTCATATGGAAGAAGACACCGGCAAGCTCTCGCACACAGGTGGAGCAACAGGTCGCATCCATGGCGCTGACTACTCGCTCGTTGACTACAACCGCGCCGGCATCCCGCTTATTGAGATTGTCACCAAGACCGTCATCGGCACCGGCAAGTTGGCACCCGAGGTTGCTCGCGCTTACGTCACTGAACTGCGCGATGTGATGCGCGCGCTTGAGGTTTCCGATGTCCGCATGGAAGAGGGCTCGATGCGTTGTGATGTGAACCTCTCGCTGAACAAGCCTGGCGACGGCTGGGGAACCCGAAGTGAGACCAAGAACGTGAACTCCCTGCGTTCGGTCGAGCGTGCAGTGCGAAGCGAGATTGAGCGGCAGGCCTCGGTCCTGGATTCAGGCGGTCGAGTCATTCAAGAGACTCGACATTTCAACGAGGACACCGGTCGATCAACCAGCGGACGCTCAAAGGAGCAAGCCGAGGATTACCGGTACTTCCCAGAGCCAGATCTTCTGCCAATGGCTCCAAGTCGTGACTGGGTTGAAGAGTTGCGCGCCGGTTTGCCTGAAATGCCCTCGGTGAAGCGAGCGCGGCTGATGATCGAATGGCAGATCAGTGAATTCGAGTTGCAGACCCTTGCCAACTCAGGTGCCATCGAACGCGTAGAAGCAACCATCGCTATTGGCGTTGATTCCAGCGCGGCGCGCAAGTGGTGGACCGGCGAGCTGCTGCGGGTTGCCAATGAGCAGGGACTCGAACTCGATCAGTTGAACGTCACACCTCAGGACATCCAGCAGGTCGAGGTGCTTATCGCCAGTGGCGCACTGAACGACAAGCTCGCCAGGCAGGTATTCGAAGGCCTGATAGGCGGCGAAGGCACGGTCGATGCCATCGTGCAAAGCCGCGGGCTCGCAGTCGTCAGTGACGACGGAGCGCTGCTCGCAGCAATCGACGAGGCGCTAGCTGGCCAGCCCGACGTTGCGGAAAAAATCAAAAGTGGCAAGGTGCAAGCAGCTGGTGCCATTGTGGGCGCCGTCATGAAGGCCACCCGCGGTCAGGCCGATGCGGCGAAGGTCCGATCGCTTCTCCTCGAAAGGCTCGGCGTAAGCGAATAGTGGCTATTCGATTAGGCCTCGGCTGACGCGGCGTAGTCTTGGTTCAGATAGCCCAACAGTTCTGTGAGGTCTGCCATGCCTATGTATCGCTCCCGCACGTCAACGCACGGTCGCAATATGGCCGGTGCGCGGGCACTTTGGCGTGCCACTGGCATGAAGGATGGCGACTTCGGCAAGCCGATCATTGCGGTGGTCAACTCCTTCACTCAGTTTGTTCCTGGGCACGTCCACCTCAAGGATCTGGGTCAGCTCGTGGCTCGCGAGATCGAAGCCGCTGGCGGCATCGCCAAGGAGTTCAACACCATTGCGATCGATGACGGCATCGCGATGGGACACGCAGGCATGCTCTATTCGCTCCCGAGTCGCGATCTCATTGCTGATTCGGTCGAATACATGGTCAATGCACATACCGCAGACGCAATGGTCTGCATTTCGAACTGCGACAAGATCACGCCCGGCATGCTCCTTGCGGCCATGCGTCTGAATGTGCCGGTGGTGTTTGTCTCAGGTGGACCCATGGAGGCTGGCAAGGTCACCTGGCATGGTCTGACTCGCAAAGTCGATCTCATCGACGCGATGGTCGAAGCTGGTGATGAGAAGAACTCCGATGAGGAAGTCGACGCGATGGAGCGGTCGGCCTGTCCGACATGTGGGTCGTGCTCTGGCATGTTCACCGCAAACTCGATGAACTGCCTCACTGAAGCGCTCGGGCTTTCGCTACCGGGCAATGGCTCGGTGCTGGCGACGCATGCCGATCGCAAGGAACTCTTCTTGCGTGCCGGTCGTTTGATCGTGGAGATCACCAAGCGCTACTACGAGCAGGACGACGAGACCCTGCTGCCGCGTTCGATTGCCAGTTTCGAGGCATTCGAGAATGCGATTGCACTTGACATCGCCATGGGCGGATCGACGAATACTGTACTGCATCTATTGGCCGCTGCGAGCGAAGCAGGTGTTCCCTTCACGATGAAGGACATCGATCGGATGTCACACAAGGTGCCCAACCTTTCCAAGATTGCTCCCGCTTCGCAGCTCGTTCATATGGAAGACGTCCATCGCGCAGGGGGAGTGATGGCGATTCTCGGTGAGCTCGACCGCGCTGGAGTGCTGCACACCGATCTTCCGACTGTGCACGAGCCGACGATGGCCATGGCTCTGGCCAAGTGGGATATCGCGCAGACGAAGGATGAATCGGTACTTGAGTTCTACCGCGCTGCACCCGGCGGCATACCGACGCAGACTGCGTTTTCCCAGGATCGGCGCTACGACTCGCTGGATCTGGATCGGTCAGAGGGTGTCATCCGCGATCGCGAGCATGCCTTCTCGCAGGATGGCGGACTCGCTGTGCTGCACGGCAACATCGCACCTGACGGTTGCATCGTAAAGACAGCGGGAGTGGAGAAGGAGTTGCTGACCTTCGCGGGCCCAGCGCGGATCTTCCACAGTCAAGATGATGCTGTTGAGGCAATCCTGAACAAGCAGATAGTGGCTGGCGATGCTGTCGTGATTCGCTACGAAGGTCCGCGCGGCGGTCCAGGCATGCAGGAAATGCTGTACCCAACCTCTTTCCTGAAGTCCCGGGGTCTGGGCAAACTCTGTGCGCTCATCACCGATGGTCGCTTCTCCGGTGGCACCTCAGGCCTGTCCATCGGGCACGTTTCGCCAGAAGCAGCTTCAGGTGGCGCGATCGCATTGATCGAGGAGGGGGATCGGATCGTCATCGACATTCCCAACCGCACCATCAATGTTGATATCGAAGATCAGCAAATGGCTGCACGACGTGCGGCGATGGAGGCCAAGGGCAAGCAGGGTTTCAAGCCAATCGGCAGAGATCGCACAGTGTCGCCCGCGCTTCAGGCATATGCCGCGATGGTGACCTCAGCTGACACAGGTGCTGTCCGCGATGTGAGCCTGCTCGGTTAGTTCAGGCCAGCGCCAAGAAGAGCTTCTCCAGGTCGGCTTGAGCCTTCGCTACGTCGCCGCCCGCTTGAATGCACTGCTTGAGTTCGGTGGCGATAATCTTGAAGCCGACTCGCTCGAGTGCCTTTGACACAGCGGCGATCTGCGTGACGACATCGGAGCAGGAACGGCCCTCCTCCATCATGTTGATGACTCCGTTGATTTGTCCGCGCGCACGCTTGAGGCGATTCATCACGTCTTTGCGCAATTCGTTGTCAATTTCCATGGCATCACTATAAATCCATACCCATAGGGGTATGAAGCACAACAGCCAGCATGGCGGGGCAAGTCAAAACAGTCTCTGTCGTGAGAACTGAAATCACACTCGACGCTGAGGCTGGTCAGCGTCACCGGTTTCATCTGCACGTACATCGACTCTCTGGCGGAGTAACTGCCATCACCTAGTCGACGTGTAGGGAACGTAACTGTTCGTCAGGCGCGCGTGGTCACGTGGACTTGTTTGTCCGCAGTCCCAGAATTCGGTAGAGAGGGCAGAAGCCCACAGCGGCCGTGATGAGCAAGATCGCCGCAACGACGAACAAGATGATGCCGAGCACGCTGCTGGCGCCGATAAGCAGCGCCACGACCACCGCAACTGCAGCCAGTACAACACGGATGATGCGATCGACGTTGCTTTGGTTGGTACGCATGGTGGTTCCTTTCGATTGCGCGAGTCAGCCGGAACAGATGAGGCTCGAGTAGCACAACTGTTCGAAACATGGGAGAAGTTTCGAGACTGACTGAACTGTTTCAGCATACCCCAATGGGTATACTGAAACAGGGTGAGCATGCCGACGGTTCAAAAGAACTTGTCGCTTGTCTGAACAGTGTGTGCGAGCCTGATTCTCAACAGTGAGGAATACACGATGACGTACTCAATGAGCCGAACCTTCGATCGAGATTTTGATCTGGTCAGGGCTCAGGTCGGTGCTGCCTTGGCTGTTCAAGGCTTCGGCGTGATCACAGAAATCGACATGCAGGCCACCTTGAAGACCAAGTTGGGCGCTGAGTTCGATCGCTATCTGATTCTGGGCGCATGCAATCCGGCCATGGCCTTGCGCGCCCTGCAGGCCGAACCGGAGATCGGGCTCTTGCTGCCGTGCAATGTCGTGGTGCGAGCGACCCCCAGTGGGACGGTTGTCGATTTCATCGATCCGAGCATCATGAGTGAGCTTGCCACGAATTCGCAGATGCAGGCCATTGCTGCAGAAGTCTCAGAGAAGCTCTCAATCGCGCTGGACAGTATCGAGTCGTGAAGTTCTGCGAGCCACGAGATCGACTAATGCCGACGTGCCCTTATGTCCGTGCCCCTCGTCAATCTCCTGGTCGTAATCGCGCAACACGATGAGGTCCAGATCGGCAAAGGACTCCCGCAGCAATTCTGTGTCGTACAACTGCTCCAGTGCAGATGGCCCTCCCGTCCCAAAGCCAAGTTGGCGCTGGTGGTAGCCCTCCATCAGCAAGACTCCCTCGTTCTTGACTGCGGCGCTGATTTCGGCGAACAGCTTGTCCCGCTGGGTTGGAATGGCGAATTGAATGAAGATCGCAACAACGGCGTCGTACTGCTCGATAGGCCAAGTCCAGTTCAGCACGTCCACCTGTTCGAAGAAGATGGATCCTGGTTCAATCGACGTGAATCCCGTTGCGATAGACACGCCTCGTGAAACGGCCAGTGACTTGGCCTTGTCCATGGCAACTGGCGAAGCTTCGATTGCGTGCACGCCATATCCCTGCTGGGCAAGCCAAACGCCGTTGCGGCCTTCGCCGTCTGCGACAGCCAACACCAAGCCGGTAGGCGTGATGTGGTGGGACTCGCGTACGAGGAATGCATTCGGGTCGGTGCCAAACAGGTAGCCGTCCTTGGCAAAGCGCGCATCCCAAGAACCTTCTGCGTGTTGACTCACGTGCCCTGCCTTGGTGTCGACGGTCAGCGGTTGAATTGCTATAAGCATACCCCGGGGGGTATGCTTATAGCAATAGCACCAATGCTCCCACGACCGAAATGGAACCTCATGTGTCGACAAGCGACCTGCCAAAACTGCGGCAAGACCTCATGGGCTGGCTGTGGCCAGCATGTGGATCAGGTGATGCGGGGAGTGCCGAAGGCGCAACGATGCACGTGTACGGCAGCTCAGAAGGCTGCCGCCAAGAAGCAGGGCGGGTTCTTGTCCCGCCTGTTTGGGGGCTGAGATGAGGCAGGTCGTGATCATTGGCGGCGTTGCCGGCGGGATGTCTGCGGCGACGCGCCTTCGCAGGCTGGATCCGACTGCGTCCATCATCGTGATCGAGCGCAGCGGCTACGTCTCCTATGCGAACTGTGGTCTGCCGTACTTCGTCGGTGGTGTCATCGCCGATCGAGGAGATCTGCTGCTGCAGACGCCCGAGAGTCTGCATGCCCGGTTCCGCCTTGACGTGCGAGTGCTGACTGAGGTCGCGGGCATCGACCGAACTGCGAAATCAGTCAAGGTCAGAAATCTGGTTGATGGCATTTCCTATGAGTTGCCATATGACTACTTGATCATGAGCCCAGGGGCGCAGGCAATCGTGCCAAATCTGCCTGGCATTGAGCGTGCACTGACCTTGCGCACAATCGAAGACGTCACGCGACTGACCCAAGCTGTCACCAGCCACCCGAAGAACGCGGTAGTGATTGGCGGTGGATTCATTGGAGTGGAGACGGCAGAGAACTTGGTGCATCGGGGGATTCCCACCACGCTCGTTGAGGCACTGGATCAAGTGCTTGCACCACTCGACCCCGAGATGGCAATGCCTGTTGCTGAAGAGTTGATTGCACACGGGATCACTTTGCGCCTTGGCTCAGTTTTGTCATCCATTGATGAGCAAGGGGTCGTACTGGCAGATCAGTCTCGGATTAATGCTGATCTAGTGATCCTGGCAATCGGCGTTCGTCCCGACACGGCTCTGGCCCATGCGGCAGGCCTTGAGGTCGGGCCCAGGGGAGGGATCGTCGTCGATGCCTTCAATCGCACAAGTGATCTGTCGATCTATGCCGTTGGTGACGCGGTCGAGAAGACCGACGCCCTTGATGGTGAGGCCGTTCTTGTGCCGCTTGCGAACATTGCCAATCGCCAGGGCCGGATGGTGGCCGATCACATCATGGGGCGCCCGGTTCGCGAGGTGCCCACGATCGGCACGGCGATCGTGAAGGTGTTCGATCTGGCGGTGGCCACGACGGGTTGGAGTGAGAAGCGCCTGCGTGCCCAAGGCCGGCCTTGTGTCGTGCTGCATTCCCATCCGGGTTCCCATGCTGGCTATTACCCAGGTTCGGAATCGATGATGCTGAAGATGGTCGTGGATCCAGCGACTGGCCAGATTCTTGGCGCTCAGGGAGTAGGGCGTGCGGGTGTTGACAAGCGCATCGATGTGCTCGCCACCGCAATGCGCGCAGGCATCACTGCACCTGAGTTAGCCGATTTGGAACTTGCCTATGCGCCGCCGTTTGGTTCGGCGAAGGATCCGGTCAACATGCTGGGCTACATGGCCGACAATGTTTTGAGTGGCCTCACTCAGACCTTGCAGTGGAATGAACTGGCAGCGCATATGGACCGAGGAGCTGTGCTGGTTGATGTCCGGACCCCTGAGGAATTTCAGGAGGGGCATATTCCGGAGGCGATCAACATTCCCGTTGATGACTTGAGGGGTCGATGTGATCAGTTGCCCAAGCAGGACGTCATCGTTTACTGCAAGGTGGGGCAGCGGGGCCATACGGCTGCCAACCTGCTGCGTGAATGTGGTGTCACGGCGGTGAACCTTGACGGCGGCTATGAAACCTGGAGCCATTCACCAGCTGCACGCAACTAGCACCTCAGATTTTCTGAATCAGCCCCTCGCTTCCCCTGCAAAACTGGCACGATGCACATCGCCGCTGACTCGCGGACTACTGCCCAAGACTCCAGAACGAGGTTCGGTGAAAGCCAAGGCGCGCGCAAAGCTCGAGAAGAACCGGGCCAGTAACTCGGAAACGTTCCAAGACCCGATTCGGCTGTATGGCCGACCCATCTGGTTCGACGTCTGGTTCATCGTGGGACTCATGCTCACCGTGCCAGACGTTCTGGTCGGGGTGCTTGTCCTGTTGAAGGCCGACTTCGATTGGAGCCTTGCAAACGCAACGATTAGTGGCGTCTTCTTCAGTGGCTATCTCAGTCTGGCCGCGGAAATCCTCGTCAAGTTCGCGCTCGGCTCGCTGCTCCCCGTGTTCATTCGAAGGTCAACTCGTCGAGGCAAGTTGAAAGTCATGCCAGCACGTCTGGAGCCGGGCTTCTACGCAGACCCCATTCGCAAGAACAGTCAGCGGTACTGGGACGGATCGAAGTGGACTGCCGAGCTGCGTGCTCCTTACAAGCGAGAACCGGGGCGCATGCTCTTCCTCTGCGGAGTGTTCTTCCTGCTCAGCCTGCTAATCGGGCTTGGCTTTGCAGTGAAGACCCTGAATGCAGTGAAAGTGGAGCACTCCTATGAGGCCAGTTCAACTCTGGCCGCTCAGTTCTCTGGCAGCAATCTGGCCGGCCAAACTCCTGAATCTGTCCTTGGCACTGCTCCAGGCTTCGCTCAGGCGAGTGTCGATTTGACCACCGCTGTTGCTGGCTATCCCAAGAAAGAAGGGGAGGCCACTGAAATCAAGGGGATTGATCTGGTCCTCTATGAGTCCTATGCCACGGACTTTGCCACCCTTGCTGATCAGGTGAACGCTGTGGCCGCCAAGATCCAGGCTTGCCCCACGGCGGACGGTGCCTGCGCGAGCGCCGCGCTGAAGTCCGCCACCGCCAGCATCACGCAGGCAGTGCAGCAGCTTCCAGTCGTGCAAACGCGTGAGCAGGCGGCCAAGCAGTAGCCCAAGGCAGGCGTGGTGCTCGTCACTCCAGAAATAGGGTGACATAACGGGTGGCATAGGAGTAAAGTTCGGCCTTGTGTCAACTGCTCTCGTAGTTACTAGGCGCGCAGGCTGAGTTTTAGCTGGCGCGCTCCCTCCGCTTCCCGAAAGGGTCGGAGGGTTTCTTATTGAGTGGGGCAGTGTGATGCACCGGATAAGACCCAAGAGAAGAAGGAAGTAATGAGCGAGCAGGTCACGGGAGCGCAGAGTCTCGTGCTGTCCCTAGAGGCGGCCGGGGTCACCGACGTCTTCGGGATTCCAGGTGGGGCAATTCTTCCCCTGTACGACCCACTCATGGATTCTCGGCAGATTCGACACATCCTCGTTCGCCATGAGCAGGGCGCCGGACACGCAGCCGAGGGCTACGCGGCAGCCTCGGGTCGAGTGGGCGTGTGTATGGCAACCAGTGGCCCGGGTGCCACCAATCTGGTGACACCGATCGCTGATGCCCACATGGATTCAGTGCCGATGGTCGCTGTCACTGGTCAGGTGGCGAGCGCTTCGATTGGTACCGATGCCTTCCAGGAGGCGGACATCCGCGGCATCACCATGCCGATCACCAAGCACAATTTCTTGGTCACCAATCCCGATGACATTCCGCAGGCCATCGCTGAGGCCTTCCACCTCGCATCCACTGGCCGCCCGGGTCCGGTGCTCGTTGACGTCTCCAAGGACGCCATGCAGGCCATGACCTCCTTTGACTGGCCGCCAACCATGGACCTCCCTGGCTATCACCCGGTGACACGTCCACATGCAAAGCAGGTGCGTGAGGCTGCCCGCTTGATGGTCGAAGCACGTCAACCAGTGCTCTATGTCGGCGGTGGCGTCATTCGCGCCAACGCATCTGCTGCGCTGTTGCGCTTGGCCGAACTCACTGGCATTCCCGTGGTCACCACCTTGATGGCACGCGGCGCGTTCCCTGACAATCACGCGCTGCAATTGGGCATGCCTGGCATGCACGGCACGGTCGCGGCAGTTGGGGCCTTGCAGAAAGCCGATCTGCTGGTGACCTTGGGTGCGCGATTCGATGATCGCGTTACGGGAAAGCTCTCGAGCTTTGCTCCCAATGCCACAGTCATTCATGCAGACATCGACCCGGCCGAGATTGGCAAGAATCGTTTCGCTGAAGTCCCAATCGTCGGCGACCTGCTCGAAATCATCCCCGAACTCATCGTGGCGATTGAGGCCGAATATGCCGCGGGGCGTCACGGTGATTATGAGGGCTGGTGGAGTCAGCTCAGTTACATGCGCGCGACCTATCCCTTGGGCTACGACCTGTCAGAAGAAGGTCTGTCCCCGCAGTACGTCATCGAGCGACTCGGCGTCATTTCTGGCGAGAACACGATCTACACGGCAGGCGTGGGCCAGCACCAGATGTGGGCTGCGCAGTTCATCAAGTACAACCAACCGCGCACCTGGATCAATTCAGGTGGGCTCGGAACGATGGGCTTTGCTGTGCCAGCGGCCATGGGAGCCAAGGTGGCGATGCCGGACAGGACGGTGTGGGCTGTCGATGGAGACGGCTGCTTCCAGATGACAAATCAGGAACTTGTCACCTGCACGATCAACGAGATCCCGATCAAGGTTGCCTTGATCAACAACAGCAGCCTCGGGATGGTTCGTCAATGGCAGACTCTGTTCTACAACGAGCGCTACTCCAACACTGATCTGCATTCGCATCGCTTGCCTGACTTCGTCAAGTTGGCTGATGCCTACGGCTGCCATGGCTTGCGTTGTGAGAATCCCGATGAAGTTGATGCCACGATCGAGAAGGCAATGAGCCTTAACGATGCCCCTGTGGTCATTGATTTTGTAGTGCACAAGGACGCAATGGTGTGGCCGATGGTCGCTGCAGGAACGAGCAATGACGAGATCCTGGTCGCGCGCTCTATGGCTCCAGAATGGGGGTCGGACGAATAATGAGTCGACACACTCTCTCAGTCCTCGTTGAGAACAAACCCGGCGTGCTTGCGCGCGTCTCGAGTTTGTTCTCTCGACGCGGCTTCAACATTGAATCTCTTGCCGTTGGCCCAACGGAGGTGCCCGATGTCTCGCGCATGACCATCGTCGTGAACGTTGAGAGCCTGCCTCTCGAGCAGGTCACCAAGCAGCTGAACAAACTGATCAATGTGCTGAAGATCGTCGAACTCGATCAGGGTGCTGCAGTGGCGCGCGAAATCATGCTCGTCAAGGTGCGGGCAGATATCGATTCTCGTAGCAAGGTGATTGAAGTCGTGCAGCTGTTCAAGGCGAAGGTTGTTGACGTGGCGCCCGAGGCCTTGACGATCGAGATCACTGGCAACCCGGAAAAGCTCGCTGACTTCTTGAAAGTCATGGAGCCGTTCGGCATCAAAGAATTGGTGAAGTCGGGCATGGTTGCTGTTGGCCGTGGTTCGCGCTCCATCTCTGATCGATCCACTCGGCCTGCGGACAAGTCAGGCGAACGCACGGCGTAACCTGTTGGGCGCAACATTGCAATTCCTACGCACATGTGCAAGTCCCATATTGAATAAGGAGAACCTCCGGTGGCAGCTGAACTGTTTTATGACGACGACGCCGATCTGTCGATCATTCAGAATCGCGTAGTCGCAGTCCTTGGCTTTGGCAGCCAGGGTCACGCCCACGCCATGTCCCTTCGCGATTCAGGCGTCGACGTTCGCGTTGGCCTGGCTGAAGGTTCCAAGAGCCGTGCAAAGGCCGAAGAGGCTGGCTTGCGTGTTGTTGATCCTGCAACGGCTTGCGCCGAAGCCGACCTGATCATGGTGCTTGTGCCAGACCCTGTTCAGTCTGCGCTGTATGCCACGGCCATTGAGCCAAACTTGCAGCCCGGTGATGCGCTGTTCTTTGCACACGGCTTCAACATCCGTTATGGATTCATCACCCCGCCAACCACGGTCGATGTCGCCATGGTCGCTCCCAAGGGTCCAGGACACCTCGTGCGTCGTGAGTACGTCGCAGGTCGAGGCGTGCCAGCGATCGTTGCAGTCGAGCAGGATGCAACCGGCAATGCCTGGGCACTCGCACTGAGTTACGCCAAGGCCATTGGCGCTCTTCGCGCCGGTGGCATCAAGACCACCTTCACTGAAGAGACTGAGACCGACCTCTTCGGCGAGCAGTCGGTGCTCTGCGGTGGCGCATCGCAGTTGGTGATGTATGGCTTCGAGGTCTTGACTGAAGCTGGCTACCAGCCTGAGGTCGCCTACTTCGAGTGTCTCCATGAGCTCAAGCTCATCGTCGATCTCATGTACGAAGGCGGCATTGCAAAGCAGCGTTGGAGCGTCTCGGACACTGCGGAATACGGCGACTATGTATCCGGGCCGCGCGTCATCGATCCTCATGTCAAGGAAAACATGAAGGCGGTTCTGGCGGACATCCAAAATGGCAACTTCGCCAATCGCTTCATGGCCGATCAGCTTGCTGGCGGGCCTGAGTTCAAGGAACTGCGTGCCAAGGGCGAGGCACACCCGATTGAGGCAATTGGCCGCGAACTCCGTGGGCTGATGAGTTGGGTTGACACCCGCGGTGACGACTACGTCGAGGGCACTGCTGCCCGCTGACACCAAGCATCGCTGAGGCGGCCGGACCCCGATGGGTTCGGCCGCCTCTTCTTTGTCCACAGGCACGGCATTGCGAGATGCGCGAATTGCCTTGGCTTCGCATACTCGTGCGATGGCCGCTCTCGCTCCACTGCTCGTCGCGTGGGTGGCTGTTGGAGCTGTTCTGTCAGTCATCGATATTCGGGAACATCGCTTGCCCAATCGCATCGTGATGCCGATGTATGCGGTTGTTGCCTTCGGCCTTGGTCTGGCTGGGTTTCTTGGCGGCCAATGGCATGTTGTTCGTTCCCTGGAAAGTTCCGGACTCTGGCTGGCAGTGATAGGGATGGTGTGGCTGGTGAGTTCAGGTCGAGCCATGGGCTTTGGCGACGTGAAGTTGGCGCCTTTGCTCGGCGCGACCTTGGGTTGGCTGAACTGGGATGCCGCGATCCTGGGCCTGATGACATGTTGGCTGCTCGGCGGCGTTTGGTCTTTGGTCCTACTCGTCACTGGCCGGGTACGTCTGGGCTCGTCCATAGCATTTGGGCCCTTCATGTTCCTTGGCCTTGGCTGCGGTTTGCTCTTGGGCTCAGGCTTCGGTATGGCCGCCTCTGGGCTGTGAATTCTGAGGGATTGGGCAGTTGAGGGCAGGCAGGTGAGGCCAGCAGCCCTCGCTAGACTCTCCCGGTGACTAAGCCCCGCGTACTCATCGCTGAAGAACTTTCCCCGGCCACAGTTGAGGCCCTGGGCCCAGACTTCGAGATCGTGGAGTGTGACGGCGCCGACCGGGTAGCCCTGCTCGCGGCCATCACGGATGTCGATGCAATTCTCGTTCGCTCGGCGACCATGATCGATGCTGAAGCTCTGGCAGTTGCCAAGAAGCTGAAAGTTGTCGCGCGCGCCGGGGTTGGGCTGGACAACGTCGATGTGAAGGCCGCAACTCAGGCCGGTGTCATGGTGGTCAATGCCCCAACCTCAAATATCGTCAGTGCAGCAGAGCTTGCAGTGGCGCTGCTGCTGGCCAGCGCACGCAACATCGTTCCTGCCAATGCGGCCCTGAGTCGCGGAGAGTGGAAGCGCTCGAAGTACACAGGTGTTGAGTTGGCTGACAAGGTGGTTGGCGTGGTTGGCCTAGGCCGCATCGGCATGCTGGTCGCGCAGCGCCTCAGTGCATTCGGAGTGAAGCTGATTGCCTATGACCCCTACGTTCAGCCGGCCCGGGCTGCTCAACTTGGCATTCGCATGGTGACTCTTGACGATCTGCTGGCAGAAAGTGACTTCATCACTGTCCACCTGCCCAAGACTCCGGAGACTGTCGGCCTCATTGGTGATGCTGAACTGCACAAGGTGAAGCCGACGGTGCGCATCATCAATGCAGCGCGCGGCGGCATCGTTGACGAGCAGGCTCTGTACGAGGCTTTGGTTGACGGTCGAGTGGCCGGGGCTGGCGTCGATGTGTACAACAAGGAGCCGTGCACTGATTCACCGCTCTTCACCCTTGAATCAGTTGTCGCGACTCCGCACCTTGGCGCTTCCACCGATGAGGCTCAAGAGAAAGCCGGCATTTCTGTGGCCCGCTCAGTACGCCTGGCGCTGGCCGGCGAACTTGTTCCTGATGCCGTCAATGTTCAGGGCGGTCAGATGGCCGAAGCCGTCAAGCCATTGGTGATGCTCGCCGAGCAGCTCGGACTCATTGCGTGCAGTCTTGCCGAGGATGCAGTCGAGAGAGTGGATGTTGAGGTGCGTGGCGAGGTCATCGAGCATGACGTGCGGGTGCTTGAGCTGAGCGCCCTCAAAGGTGTCTTTCAAAACCTTGTCCATGACCCGGTTTCATTTGTGAATGCACCAGTACTTGCAGAGCAGCGGGGGGTTGAGGTGGCGTTGACCACTGACGAGGACAGTGGCGATCATCGCTCCTTGGTGCGCGTGCGATTGACCCTGACCAATGGCACGAACGTAGTGGTGGCTGGCACCTCATCCGGACCACGAAACCTCGGCAAGCTCGTTGAACTTGATGGCTATGACATCGATGTGCAGATCAGCGACTACCTGGCATTCCTGCGCTACCACGATAAGCCGGGTGTAGTCGGCGTCGTAGGACGTGTGTTTGGTGAGGCTGGCATCAACATTGCCAACATGCAGGTCTCGCGCAACGACTCAGGCCATGCGCTCATTGCGCTCACAGTTGATCAGAAGATTCCTGCAGATGCACTTGCAACCATCGTCGCTGAGATCGGTGCGCATTCAGGGCATGCGGTGAGCTTGGCTTAACAATCTCAGCAAACAGAACAAGGCCGGAGCATCGCTCCGGCCTTGTTCTGTTTGGCATTGCTATTCGCTGCGTACCGCCCGATTGACCGCGCTGATGATCGCCTTCAGTGACGAAGTTGTGATCGACGAATCGATACCCACGCCCCAAATCACCTTATTGTCGATGGCGCACTCGAGGTATGCCGCTGCCTTGGCGTCACCGCCTGAACTCATGGCGTGCTCTGCGTAATCCAAGACCCGCACCTCGACTCCGTGCGAAGCCAAGGCATCGCAGAAA